>CAKQBP010000293.1 GCA_934216375.1 uncultured Veillonella sp. | reverse complement strand
GCTCAAGGTACACCTGTTATCGGTGTTTGTGGCGGTAACCAAATGTTAGGTAAAACTATTTATGATCCGCATCATATGGAAGGTGATATCGAGGAAATTGAAGGACTTGGCCTTGTTGAATCCTCCACGACTATGAAGGCTCAAAAAACTACCCATCAAGTACAATTCAATGCATCTAATTTACAATTTTTAAATGGTACTTTCAGGGGTGAAAAATTAGTAGGCTATGAAATTCATATGGGGGATACTACGCCACTAGCAGATTCGGTGTCTCGTTGCTTTACAATTACAAGTCGCAGTGAAGAGGCTGTCAATGTTATTGATGGTTTTATTGATGGCAATCATCAAGTAATGGGTACATATATTCACGGTGTATTTGATAATGACGAGTTTAGACGTTTTATTATCAATCAATTACGTGAACGCAAGGGATTACAACCATTAGATGTAGTATTCCATTATTTTGACCATAAAAATGCGGCATATAATCGCTTAGCTGATATTGTGGAGGAACATTTAGATATGGATTATATTATGTCTACCTTGGGATAGTAGAGGAGATATATGGAACATTTAGCAATTTTTCACTGGTTTTCAAAGTATAGCTTTGTGTGCATACCAGTTTTAGCATTTTTATTAGATTTAATTATTGGGGATCCAAATAGTAAATATCATCCCGTCGCCGTTATTGGACGTATAATATCTTTTTTTGAAGCCGTCCTTTATAAGGACACTGATAATGATACGAAGAAATTGTGGTACGGTGGTATTGCAGTAGGTTTAATTCTTATATCGGTATATATAATAGTATCTTTATTATTATGGCTAGGTGGAGTAATACATGAATGGGTATACTACGCTTTAGAAGTAGTAATCCTTTACATTGCTATTTCTCCACGTTCATTGGCTGGTGCAGGCTTTACAATTAGTCAGTTAATAAAACAAGGTAATATCGTAGAAGCTCGTAAACGTTTATCATGGATTGTGGGACGTGATACTGAAGACCTAGATGAAAGTGAAATTACTCGAGCTGCAGTAGAAACAATTGCGGAAAATACTGTAGCGGGGATCATTGCACCATTATTCTTTTTTATAATCGGTGGCCCTGTGGGGGCTATTCTTTATAGAACTGCTAATACTATGGATTCGATGCTAGGCTATAAGAATCAAAAGTACTTGTACTTTGGTCGCGTAGCTGCACGCTTTGATGACATATTAAATTGGATTCCTGCCCGAATTACCTTTGTATTATTTGTAATTTCTGCATTCTTTTTACGCTTTGATGCTAAAAAGGCAATAGAAATCGGTTTACGTGATGCAAAAAAACATCCTAGTCCTAATGGGGGGTATGCAGAAGCACCTGTGGCAGGGGCCTTACATATCCGTTTAGGTGGTTACAATCAGTATTTCAAAAAAATGACCTTCCGTGAATATATGGGCGATCCTATTGAAAAGCTAAACCGTAACCATATTACTCGAACAATTTATATGATGTATGTTACGACTATACTAATGG
>CAKQBP010000292.1 GCA_934216375.1 uncultured Veillonella sp. | reverse complement strand
ACTTACTACTATCCATATTTCAGGTTTAGTAGAATCAAATAATAGGAAGTTACAAAACTATATTTTTACCTAATAACTGTAATTATATAACTAAAAAAGGAGATAGCCCGCTATCTCCTTCTATACATTTATAGTTTTCCCTATATTTAACCAATATATTCAAACATACATTTAATCGATTGCAATAACATGATCTGGATGTGCAATACTAACTACAGCATGTTTAGGATTATTGTTATGTTCTAAGTACAACTGATCCCCTTCAATATGTCCACGCCAGCCAACGACAATAGGATACTTCTTACTAATAGTTTTTAACAACTCAAATGGTTTTAGATTTAAGATAGGTGCAAAGAATACATTAATGCCATCTAGCAAGACTACTTCCGTATCGCTACGGCTAAGAGCACGGCAAATAACTTCTTCCGCTAATTGAGGCCGTTCATCACGAGGCACGAGCAAAAACTCTTCCTCGATGAGTTGCTTAGCTTCCAAGTATTTCCAGCCCTTCTGCTCAGACAGTTCACGAATTAGCAAACTTTTACCAGAACCTGGACCACCAACGATAAACAATATACGTTCATCATCACCTTGAATCTTTTCCCAACGTTCTTTTACATCTTGTACAGTAACCATACCCTTTGCCTCCTCGCTGTGACCTGTCCTATTTTACTGGACGGTCAGATAACATAACGGATTTGATATATTGGTTTTTATCATCTAGGGCAAACTGTAAATAAGAATTGCTTGCCGCTGGATTTTTATATTCATATACGGTAGACGTCCCCGCCTTTGTTGTAGATTCAACAATACGAGTTGGCATACCATACACAAAGAGCAATAAATATTTGGTATCACCCATTGCGATTCCACGACGTGTAGGCGTATAAACATTTAATAATACGCGATTGATAAGATCTTTTTTATCTACGCTTACACCGTATTCATTATAGCCAATAAATGTGGATCCAAACAATATTCCTTGATGTTTCCAATCATTATTAGGATCATTAACAAAATGATCATTCAACTTGAAACCACGCAATACAAAATCATCAGCCGTAAGTGTACCAGCTTCAAAATCATACACTTCAGCTTTCGGTAATCCAAATCTAGGCCATACTTGTCCACTAATAATATCTACAGCCTCTATATTGCTTTGTTTAATAGTGAAAGCAATATATTCTTTTTGCTGACCAAGCATAGATTGTTGTTGGCTATTACTATTTGTATTCTCTACGGGACTCTTAAACTCCTTTTTTTGAGGCAATGAATTTTCGGAATGCCCCTCATAAAGGAAAATATACGTCTCATTTTTCTTATCACGCCACATCGCATTAGGACTGCCATAGGCAAATATCAATTCCATCCGTGTGCTACCAGGACCAATGTCACGTACTGTATTAGCGCCTTTTTTCGTACTATGAATATTTGTAATAGTATTTGGTTCAAAGAAGTAAGTCGCCCCTTGACCGCGCAATTGATTGTTAACCAACAATTCTTGAGCAGGTCCAGTA
>CAKQBP010000291.1 GCA_934216375.1 uncultured Veillonella sp. | reverse complement strand
CGAGTTTTACGATCTAAGCGCGTATACTTTGTCATGAATGGTCTAAAGAGGAAATGACTCATACCAGTTGTAATAGGTGCATGAATCTTCCAGGCTAAATATGAAGTACGCTCATTAGGATGTAAATTAATGACAATGTCAGGTTTTCCCTTAGCATTGATTTCACGAGCCACTTCATTGAGACCTGAGATGCTATTATGGCGCCCTTTTTTATCTACAACAATAAGTTCATCAATATTTGGATTATATTCCATTACTTGTTTTAATTTTTCATCTATTACATACGTAATATGACTATGAGGAGCCGCTTTGCGAAGCACTTCTAAAAATGGAGTCGTTAATATAACATCGCCTAAATGCATTAAAAAGGTTACCACAATGCGCTTATAATCTAGTTCCATTATAGTTCCTTTCCAAGTACTTGTTCATACACTGACCATACCGCGTCTACAGGAATTTGTGCCATACAGTCTGGATCATCTACTAGTGGTTGCTCAGGTGTAGCCTTAGAAGTAGGTGAAATAATGAGATGTACATGACTACCACCATAAGGACCTGTACGCTTAGGTGATGTTGTACCAAACATGGCAATCAAAGGACGCTTCAAAGCATTTGCAATATGCAATGGTCCCGTATCGGCACTAATAAAAATCTGACAATGACGAATCAACTCAATGAGTTCAGGCATGGTTGTAGATCCAACTAAATTGATGAGATTCTTATGTTTTACATAATTTTCTATGAAAGCACCTTTATCTACATCATCAGGAGCACCGGCAATAACAACCTTTTTACCAGATTCACATAAACGAATACAAAGTTCTCCAAAATTTAGAAGTGGCCACTCCTTAACAATCCATCGTGCCCCTGGTACAACTACAATATATTCATCATCTACACTATGGCATTTCAACTTTTGTTTTACGGATTTTTCAGCCTCAACGTAAGCTGGCATAGGAAATTCAATCTCCTCTACCTCGCCACCAAGTGCACGTACAGTATCAAGATACCGTTCGATAACATGGTCGTATTTATGCTCACCTACTAATGCTTTATTAACAAGATTACTGCCCTCACGAAGCTCCCAGTAGCCATATTTTTCAGGGGCACCAGATAATAAAGAAACAATAGCACTTTTTGCGATGCATTGAAGGTCTAAGGTCATATCAAAATGACGACTATGTAGATCCTTGCACAATTGATATAAATACGTAGGCTTCTTTAGTTGATTTTTGTCAATGATAATCACGTCATCAACCCATGGTGTACCAGGTAAGAGGCTAGCGAATTGCTCATGAATAGCCCATGTAATACGCGCATCAGGCCAATTCTTGCGCACAGCGTACAAGGTAGGCAATGCGTGAATTACATCACCTAAGGAACTCATCTTGATGATGAGTATATTCTTGTAATCTTTCATAAAGCCTCCCCAAATACAACACAACAAACCCAAATACATTCTTCCGAAATAAACTAAATGGAATAAATGATTAAATTATTGTTTTAATGAAATCCAATAGATTAGAGCCTTTAAATAGGTACCCCTT
>CAKQBP010000290.1 GCA_934216375.1 uncultured Veillonella sp. | reverse complement strand
ACGGAGTTGTAGCTACCACAAAAGATGGTGCTAAAACAATGGATATCCATCAATTGGCACCAAAATTATTAGTTGGTGTTAATGCGGAGCAGTTGTCTGGTTTTGCTACATGGGGTAGTCATACATCCCCACCTCCATTTATGGCATCTATTGCTGAGGTAAAGGTAGATAAACAAACAGGTAAGGTTATTCCTCTTCATTTCTATTCTTGTGTTGATTGCGGTACTGTTATCAACCCTAAATTGGCTCGCGTTCAAGTTGAGGGTGGTGTGGTACAAGCTATCGGGATGGCTTTATATGAAGATGTACGCTATTCCAACAATGGTCGTTTGGAAACAAATAATCTTATGACTTATAAAATCCCAACCCGTCAGGATATTGGTGAATTACATACAGACTTTGTAGAATCTTACGAGCCTACAGGTGGCTTCGGAGCTAAATCTATTGGTGAGGTTGTCATCAATACGGGGTGCCCTGCTATCCAACATGCCATTAAAAATGCAGTTGGTGCGGATATTCGTACATTACCTATGACACCTGAGAAGGTATTTATGGCTATGGACGAGAAATATAAAGTATAGAGATTTCTAGTTCCTTTTACTTTCTAAGGAGGCCTGGTTCTATGACATCACAAACATCCTATTGGAATCGATTGATTCAGCCGGGAATCGTTGCCCTTGTTGGGGCAGGCGGTAAAACGACTGTGCTTTCAAAACTAGTAGAATATGGACGGCTGAAAGGTCAGCCAATCGTAGTTACGACTACAACTCGACTCTATGAATCTCAGGTGGCTCATTATGAACCGATTTATACTCGTAATATTAATGAAGCTGATGAGTATTGTACTGACCGACTTTTACGTGGCTATTGTGGTGCGTGGTTCGCTGGAATTACAGGAACAAAAGTAGACTCCTTAGATTGTGATCTTATCGATGGTTTAGCCAAGTTACATCCAAATTGGCAAATTGTTGTAGAAGCAGATGGGGCGAAGGAAAAATGGCTCAAGGCGCCTAAGACGACTGAGCCTGTCATTCCATCTCTTACAAAGACTACGATTGGTCTTGTCAATCTACAAATGCTAGGGGCCCCATTAGATGATGAGCACGTACATAATATTGAGCTCGTTCAAGATATCGTAAAACGCGATATGGGGGCTATTGTAACTCCGCGTATGTTGGCTGATCTTGTTTTGCATAAACAAGGTTTATTCCAATACAGTAAAGGCAAGAAAATACTGTTCTGTACTGGTTATGAAACAGTGCAACATCGCATTATCGATGATTTTATTGATCATATTGTTGATAGCGATATTACGGCTATCATTTTGGCTGATGGATATAAAGCAAGTTGTGAAATCCGTCGCATTATTCAATGTCGGTAGGTACTCATGACTATTATGAAAGCAAATTGTGACACCGCTTTTAGTCCCATGAAAGACCCCATAGACCGTCATCCTTTGCATATTGGTATTGTCCTCCTTGTGGGAGGACAATCCAAGCGCATGGGATGTAATAAGCAGCTCTTGCCTTGGCGTGGTAAGACTGTTCTAGATGCGG
>CAKQBP010000289.1 GCA_934216375.1 uncultured Veillonella sp. | reverse complement strand
GTGTTGATCTCACCATTGTGAACTAAGAAACGGTTAGGATGTGCTCGAGCCCAACTTGGGAATGTATTCGTACTGAATCGGGAGTGAACCATTGCCAATGCGGAGGTAAAATCAAGGTCGCTCAAATCAAGGTAAAAGTCGCGCAATTGACCAGGTGTTAACATACCTTTATATACGATTGTTTTAGAAGACAAGGAGGCAATATAAAAATCGCTAGACAATTCCTTGCTCAATGGAATAATGCGTTTTTCCGCCAATTTACGAATGATATATAATTTGCGTTCAAATTCCTTATTGTTAGTTACATCTGGGCCTTTGCCGATGAGGATTTGAATCATCCAAGGACGAATCGCCGCAGCCTCTTTACCAACCTTTGTACCATCTACCGGTACTTCACGCCAGCCGAGAACAACTTGACCCTCTTCGCGTACGACCTCTTCGAGAATTCGTTTTTGCTCGTTACGGAGACTTTCATATTTATGGGCAAAGACCATACCTACGCCATATTCGCCAGCTGCAGGTAGATTAATACCAAGCACTTCGCACTCGCGCTTGAAGAACTCATGCGGGATTTGTACTAAAATACCGGCACCATCCCCAGTATCCTTGTCGGCACCGGCACCGCCACGATGTTCCAAGCGCTCTAAAATGCGTAAACCATCGTCGATAATATCATGAGATTTTTTTCCCTTAATATTAACAACGAAGCCCATGCCACACGCATCCTTTTCAAATTGGCTGCTGTACATACCATTGGCCTCAAGTCTAGCTTGATCTAGACGTTGTTGCTCTATTGTGCTTTGCTTCATATCCATAACGTGCACTCCTTCATATCACTTGATCATTCCAAGCACTGCGGCATCGTTCCGTTCGGTCTTGGTAAAAGTATAACTAACAAACTATTTCTCTATAAAATTATCAATTTAACATTCTATAGAATTTTATGTCTATACACAGTATACTCCTGTCCACTGTGAATTGAAAATATAAAAAAAACATAGTCTATGCTTTTCATGCATAGACTATGAGTTTTTATCACTATTGTTTTTTGTATACAAGGATACAGGGATAATAAGCTTCTCATCCAATAAATACGATAGTCTTATTATTTAGAGTGGAAAAATCAACAGTTATTATTCTCGACCAAAATTATCCCCTACTTCACAAGTAATCGTAATAGCTTTGTCCTTACCATACGGCACGAAAGTTAGCTCCGATGCGTGCAAACATTGCCGTGTATAGGGCTTATTGCGCGTACCATACATAGCATCACCAATAATAGGATGGCCAATATGTTCCATGTGAACCCGAATTTGATGAGTTCTGCCAGTCAACAATTTAAAACGTAACAGAGTATTGTCTCCTTCATAACCGAGAACGGTATATTCCGTTTGAGCAGGCTGACCAAACTCATCGATAACACGGCGATTATCGAATACTGGATCTACCCCGATAGGCGCATCTACCATGCCATCCGCATCAATGCGACCTTCTACAAGTCCTGTATAAATACGATCGATACGACCTGCTTGTAGCTCATCCGTATAATAGTGTTGTGCTTC
>CAKQBP010000288.1 GCA_934216375.1 uncultured Veillonella sp. | reverse complement strand
CAACGCGTAAAGCGTTATACTTTTGTAAGACTTTTGCTACGGCTTCAATTGTAGCACCTGTAGTATATATATCATCAACAATTAATATATTCTTATTGGTAAAATCAATATCCTTATAATCAGCACATATAACAAAGGCATCATCAATATTTTGATGTCTTTCTTTATTTGTTAATCCCCACATATCTCGAGAAGTATCAAACTTGTATATACAATCTAACCATTTAAAGTTTTTTCTATCTATCTCCCATAAAGAATGAGCCCATTCAAGAAAGAATAAATCTACTTGATTATATCCTCTCTTAGCTTTTTTCTTTTCGCTAGATGGTACAGGAACAATATAATCATACATAATTTTACAATTACTATTCACAATATTAGACTCATTATATTTCATGTAAAAGTTGTACGATACTAAAAAAGGAGCGGCCCCTTTGGACTGCTCCTTTTTTTCATTAAATTTTACATCGTAAATCATAGACTTTAGACCACCACGATATTCGGCCAGTACACATACATCATCTACATAATGTAAAAACTTATGTGGTACATGGCGAATATGTAGTAGATCGGTAAAACAAGCTTTACACCAATCCCCCTGTTTTGCTACAGGCGCACCACAGTGAGGACATACAGGTGGAAATAGGAAATCCCAAAGACTCATTACGAATCACATCTCCCTTGTAGTCGTTCTTTAAACAATGTATATCTCTCATCGGCATTAACAGTGCGCACAGCACGTTCAACTGCGCTCGTAGTACCGACGATGATTACTTTACGTTTTGCCCGCGTAACAGCAGTATACAACAAATTACGTTGTAACATACCACCATAGCGTGGAACAAATGGAATAATAACTACGCCATATTCGCTACCTTGGCTCTTATGGACCGTTATAGCATAAGCAGGCATAATCATATGAGCTTCATCGATTGGTAGGCGAACCTCTTTATGAATAAATCGGATATAAATATCAGTCCGTGTAATAGCGTAAATAACACCAATTTCACCATTAAAAACTTCTAACTCATAATCATTGAGAATTTGAATAACCTTGTCCCCAACGCGATAAGTAATGCCATTGACACGAGTTTCTCCCTTGTAGCTATCTGGAGGGTTTACGGCTTGTTGTACATATTGTGATATCAATGTACTACCTGCTTCACCACGGCGCATAGGAGAAATAATTTGAATATCTAATTCATCCTCTAAAGTTTCTTGTTCACGTTTATATACATCAATGATGGCTTTCATCATCATGTCATAAGATTTAACAGGAATAAAAGAAAACTCTTCGCTCACACCTTCAAGGTTAGGCATTTCACCACGGTTAATTGCGTAAGCACTTTCAACGATAGTATTACCAGAGCTTTGACGATAAATCTGATTAAGTCGTGTATAGGGCACACAATCACTATCTAATAAATCTTTTAATACGAACCCAGCACCTATAGGTGGTAATTGATCTACGTCACCCACAATAATAACATGGGCTTCCTTTGGAATAGCAGCCATCAAAGAATAGAATAAGCGCACATTAAGCATAGATGCTTCATCGATGATAATGACATCTATATCTAGAGGATCATCTTCATTCT
>CAKQBP010000287.1 GCA_934216375.1 uncultured Veillonella sp. | reverse complement strand
AGCGTACTTCATATTTAGCCTGGAAAATTCATGCAACTATTACAACTGGTATGAGTCATTTCCTCTTTAGACCATTCATGACAAAGTATACGCGCTTAGATCGTAAAACTCGTCATGCTGCGGATATGTACATTAATGTATTAGAGCAATTAGGTGTAACAGATACTTCCAACTCTGGTTTACATATTGAAATCTGTGAAGAATGGCGTTGTCAGGCTCAAGAGTTTTATTCTAGTCATGGATTAACTGATACTGATATACTCATTGGATTTAATATCGGTAGCGCCGTTCCTGAGAAACGTTGGCCAGCTGAACGATTTGCGCATGTAGCAGATTACTTTGGTCGTTTAGGTTATAAGACGGTTTTCTTTGGCGGACCTATGGACCTTGAAATGGTGCAGCCCGTAGTAGAACAAATGGAAACAAAGCCTATTGTGGCTACCGGAAAATTCCAGTTAGGTCCTTTGGCAGCGGCTATGAACCGTTGTAATCTATTAATTACTAATGACTCTGGACCAATGCATGTAGGAATCAGTCAAGGTGTGCCAATTGTGGCACTGTATGGTCCATCAAATCCATTCTTTTATGGACCTTATCAAGCTCATGCTATCGTTTTAGAAACGATGGATTCTTATGAGATTGGTAAAAGCATGAAAAAAATTATTAAAGAAGGAAATTATAAAGGTTTATCTGTAATTTCTGAAGAACAGGTTATTAAAGCAGCGGAAACATTGCTTTTAGAATCGAAATAAACGTATGAACTATATTGTATTTGATTTAGAATGGAACCAACCCTATAGCAATGACATTAGCTTTATGAAGCGCACAAAAATGCCGTTGACAGGGGAAATCATTCAAATCGGAGCGGTAAAACTGAATGAAAAGATGGACATTATAGATCATTTTACGATGTTCATCAAACCTCAATATCTGCCACGGATGCATAAACATGTGCGCGAGTTGACAGGGATAACCACCCATGAGCTCAATCATGGTGTGCCATTCAAGACGGCTATGCAGTACTTTCAAAAATGGTGTGGTGATGAATATATGCTGCTTTCTTGGGGATCAGACGATATTCTTATCCTTCGAGAAAATCTTATGCTTCATAAGATGAAAGCATTATCTTATGATCAATGGGTAGATGCGCAAATGATTTATTCTTATCAACGCTATGGAACAAGTCAACAGTATTCTGTGGCGCATGCTATGGAGGATCTTAATATATCAACGGAGCATTTATCTGCTCATAATGCCTTGCATGATGCAGTTTTTACAGCTCACATTTGTCAGACTTTAGATATTGCACAAGGAATTTTGCATTATGATCTAATTCGCAAGGAAAGTAGTAATCCTTTCCTATATCCTCCTATTCTTACCTTTTTTATGTATGAAAATTTTTCTGAGAAAAAACGTATTGTTCATGATAGAAGAGTACGTATGTCCTTCTGTCCGTACTGTCAAACACGTTTAGAAACGACAAGACCTGAACGATTACAAGGGGATAAGCACCTAGCCATTGGAGTATGTCCTAAACATGGCGATTTTGCGGTGCAACTTAAAGTTGGAAAGTATACGATTAAGTCCGGCAGTAGTAAATTCTATGTTACTAAGGTAC
>CAKQBP010000286.1 GCA_934216375.1 uncultured Veillonella sp. | reverse complement strand
TTAAGCTGGTAGTTAAAAACAATGTGCCTTTATTTTATAGCTTGTAGAGTTCAGGTTTGCGATCTCTAAAGATATTGATTTTATTGCGAATATCCTCTACTACGGTGAGGTCGATATCTACAGATGAGATGCCTTCCACGGTGTCCATTTCAAGGAGGTTCGTACCCCATGGATCGTATACGGCGGAGTGACCAGTACTTTGGACTCGACCCACAGTACCACAGCCGTTGACTGCACATAAGAAAAGTTGGTTTTCAATGGCGCGCACTTCGTTTAATACTTGCCAGTGGCGTAAACGCATGGTAGGCCATTGAGCAGGTACAAATAATAACTCTGTATTTGATAATGCAGCCATTCTTACGAGCTCAGGGAAGCGAATATCGTAACAGATAACCGTACTACAAGGAATACCATCCAATTCGAAATGAGTGGTATGTGTACCGCTAGCAAAGTATTGGTTCTCTTTAGCAGGGCTAAATCCGTGCATTTTGGAATATTCTCCTACGAGTGTGCCTTCACGGTTGTAAGCATAGGATGTATTAAATATTAAATCCTCTTTTGCTACGGCTACAGAACCGCCCACAATGTTTACACTGTGTTCCTTAGCGAATGTACTTAATAAATCTTTTGTTCTTTCTCCATTTCTATCAGAAATGTTGATTAAATCCTTAGATGGATGAAATCCTGTGTTCCATGTTTCGGGCAAGATGATAATATCAGGACTTTCTGATAGGGCTTGTGAAAGTAATTCTTGGACGCGTGCATAATTGTATTCCACGTCGTTTACATGAACGTCCATTTGTATAAGGCTTAAGCGTTTTTTCATAAGAAATCCTTTGTCTATTGGATGAGCATAATTTTAGTAATGTGTATTATAATTAGAATATTAAAGCATTATTGAACGGATTACAATATAGCTCTAAATAATCGTAGAAGTTTTAAATGATTTTTGATACTGAAGATTTATATGAATTTAGGCTTTCAGGTGTTATAGGCATCCAGATGAAACTATGTATCCTAGACCCCTAAAATTGATTGATGAAGTACTAATAAAGCGTTACTTTTTACTATTCTTCATGGAAATGTTATAATATTCTGTATATAATTGTGTTCTAATAGAGGAGGACCTATGAAACGGATTCCGTTGGTAACACTGTTAGTTTTGGTATTGGCAATGGTTGTGGCAGGTTGTGGCGTGCTTTCACAAAAAACAGAACCTACTAGTTCAGTACCGCCTGTAAAAGAAGTTAAGATGGTACATCCATCGGGCATTCCTGTCCTTATGTATCATAAAGTCGGCGATGACAAAGATAATGATGCGGTTATTCGGGAGGATTTATTCAGAGAACAAATGAAGTTCCTCAAGGATAACGGCTATAATCCATTGACGATGGAACAATTGTATGAATATGTTGCAAATGGCGCTGCAGTGCCTGAAAAACCTGTCGTTTTAACCTTTGATGACGGTTATGCAGATACATATTCTATCGTATATCCAATTATGAAAGAATATGGATTCCCTGCAACTGTTTTTATCAATCCTGGCGATATTGGGACTCGTTTAACTTGGGATCAAGTACGTGAAATGCATAAAAATGGCATCACTATTTCCAATCATGGTTTCCAACATATAGAAATGGGC
>CAKQBP010000285.1 GCA_934216375.1 uncultured Veillonella sp. | reverse complement strand
AGTTAGTGGTTTTCTATAGATTTTATAATATACAACTGTATAAAAAAAGCACATGAGAAAAGCCTCATGTGCCCCTATACGGCTGACCTGGTCTTTGCCCCCACACTCGCCTGCTGGAAGGTTCGCTCATAAGTCCAAGACTCCCCACTACTACCTCTCTCGATTTTATCGGCAGGACTTACACCTAAGCCGCACCATGCTCACAACCCTTTGGGCTGCTTATGTGGATCGTTTTGCCTGCGACTGGCCTCGACTTTCAACCACAGACCCGTATAGACGTATTATAAAGAATAACAGTATTCATGTCTAGTTTTACTATTATTTTAAAAAATTTTTGATTATATAGTTAAGTAGCCAAACATAATTTTTTTACCAAACATACTATCGCATAATTCTTAGAACAATGAGAATAAATTTTGCAACCCCTATTTGTTAATGTATAGAAAATTGGAATAGAAAACCTAAAATATTCTTCATAATATTTTAATATTTCTAAAATCACATTTTTTAAGTACCATATCTAGTGGATTCTTAAATTGTCAATTAGTTTTTGTATGCCAAATATGAATACAACATATATGTAAGAACATACGTATCATACACAAAAAATTATTTATGGTGTATAATTTGTATACTGTTAAATTAGAACGGCCTAAAGTTGTACGATATGAACATAAGTACGAGGGGTTGTACCATATGTTCTATTTGTTAGTTAGAGGGGTTTATTATGTTTATGTTATCATTGATGCAACCATCAGGTTTGTATGAACTGGAGAAAGATAGTTTAGAAGCCATAAGCGCACAACTTTTGCAGATGATACAAATGAAAAGCTATCATCTTTATACACATTCTATTCAGGTTTCAAACTATGCTGTTAGCATCGCAGCTAAAATGGGTTTACCATTAAATGAAATCGAACAGATTCGTCACGCAGCTCTACTTCATGACGTAGGTCTATTAATGGTACCTAATGCATTAATCCAAAAATCTCCATATCTTAATAAGCAAGAAATGTCTAAGTATAAACAACATGCGGCAAGTGGAGCCAATATGATTGAAAACTATCCTTGCTGCCAACAAATTTTGCCTTATATTCGTTACCATCATGAAAAATGGGATGGCTCCGGTTATCCTAAACATCTACGTGGTGCTAATATTCCATTGGGAGCTCGAATCATTGCTGTAGCAGATTACTATGATACAACAGTTAATCCTTCTACTGAATTTTGGGCTAAAACAAAAGCTAAAGCAAAAGAAGAACTTTTTAGTGCGTCTGGTTCTCTCTTTGATCCAGATGTTGTTAAAGCATTTATTGATGTACTTGGCTAATATGTTAATTAAGCGTTCACCCTCAGGTGAACGCTTTTTTATATACTAAGTTAACTATTTCTTTTAGAAACATTATCGTCATAATTTGATATGAATACATTTTATAATGCTACTATAAAATCAAATATTATATTCCTACATTTAATAGTAAAGATTAGAAACTACCACTAGCTAGCGTAAGGGCATCAACGCGTAAAGCGTTATACTTTTGTAAGACTTTTGCTACGGCTTCAATTGTAGCACCTGTAGTATATATATCATCTACGATTAAAATATTCTTATTTGTCAAATCAATATCCTTGTAATCAGCACATATAACA
>CAKQBP010000284.1 GCA_934216375.1 uncultured Veillonella sp. | reverse complement strand
CTCTTATCGGGTGGCGAGCGTGCTCTTACGGTTATCGCTTTATTGTTCTCTTTCCTTGATTATCGTCCAGCTCCGTTCTGTGTGCTTGACGAAGTTGACGCGGCGCTTGACGAAGCTAATGTTGAACGATTTAGCTCTTACTTAAATCGAATAAATAAAGAAACACAATTTATCGTTGTATCTCACCGTAAAAAGACGATGGAAGCTGCCGAAGTACTACAAGGGGTAACCATGGTGGAACGCGGTGTATCGCGATTATTAACAGTAGCATTTGAAGATGTGAAGGAGGATCTAGCA
The DNA here is from genome assembly GCA_934216375.1 of uncultured Veillonella sp. Classification (GTDB taxonomy): domain Bacteria; phylum Bacillota; class Negativicutes; order Veillonellales; family Veillonellaceae; genus Veillonella. The sequence goes on along the minus strand of CAKQBP010000284.1, from coordinate 1,369 downwards.
TAATGGCATTTGGATTCTTTGATAGAATTAAAGACGGTTTAGAGAAAACTCGTAAGTCTTTTGTAAAAAATGTAGAAAGCATCGTTATTGGTTATGCGCAAATCGATGATGATTTCTTAGATGATTTAGAAGCAGTTATGCTTACTAGTGATCTAGGTCCTAAGACGACAGAATACTTGATGAAAGAAATTCGTCGTGGTGTAACAGAAGGTATCATCAATCATACAGGCGATGTAATGCCGTTTATGGAAGACCGCATCACGGAAATGCTCATCGATCAAGAAGATGAAATTACTTTGCACCATCCTGAGGTCATCCTTGTAGTTGGTGTAAATGGTGTTGGTAAAACAACGACAATCGCTAAATTGGCTAACTATTATACTAAAGAAGGTAAAAAGGTTATCATTGCTGCAGGTGATACATTCCGTGCCGCTGCAGCTGACCAATTATCTATTTGGGCTGATCGTGTTGGTGTGCCGATTGTTAAACATAAAGAAGGTGCAGACCCTGCTGCCGTTGTATATGATGCAATGGAAGCAGCGAAAGCTCGTAATGCAGACCTTGTTATCGTAGATACGGCTGGTCGTCTACATACTAAGGTTAACCTTATGGAAGAGCTTAAAAAGATGGGGCGCGTAGCGAATAACCACGTAGAAGGTGCGCCGCATCAAACATTGCTCGTTTTAGATGGTACTACGGGTCAAAATGCAGTAAGCCAAGCTAAATTATTTGGTCAAGCTGTACCAGTAAATGGTATTGTAGTAACTAAACTAGATGGTACGGCAAAAGGCGGCGTAGTTATCTCTATTAAAGAAGAACTAGGTGTACCCGTACGCTGGATTGGCGTTGGCGAAGGTATGGATGACTTGCGTCCATTTAATGCAAAAGAATTTGCTAATGCACTATTTAATAAAGGAATGATTCAAGGTGACAAATAAATATAACCGGGAATTCTTACTTGAATATGTAGAATCTGAAAATAAAAAAAATGAATGTAATGTTAGCCTAGAAAATATGAATAAGATTGTTAGCTTAATCGAGTATTTCGGCATTGAATTATATCGTCCTATTACAAGATTACTACTTTCAAACTGGGAAGAAATTACAGAACGTATTAATAACTATACTGAATCAGATTGGATGATGGCTGATGAAATCCAAAAGACTACGCCTACATTAGATCGCTTTTCTATTGCTATGCTCATCGAAGTGTTAGAAGGTGAGGATACGTTGAATCAAGCGGAAAATGCAGGTCGTCGTTTGACGGATGAAGAAATGAAAGCCATCCGTAAACATCAGGATGAACAGTAATGAAGCATAGTACATATAATTACGAGGGGGGCCAACCATTTAAAGTAGAGGCACCCTT
>CAKQBP010000283.1 GCA_934216375.1 uncultured Veillonella sp. | reverse complement strand
CTCCATGCCTATACCATCATGTCGTTCTTGTTTTCGTTGCAAAGCACGTTCGATATGCTTGGCTAAAGCCTCTTCTGAGGCACCATTGCGCACGAGCGATACAAGATCAGCCTCATCATCTCGCAACAAGCACAATCGCATTTGACCATCAGATGTAAGACGTACACGATTGCAGGTATCACAATAACTATGAGACATAGAAAAAATAAAGCCCACGGCCTTACCACTAGGCAGTGCCAAATATGTAGCTGGTCCAAAGCCATAAACAGAATGAACCTCTGTGAGAGATCCGCCACAAACACGTTCTAATTGAGCCTTCCATTCATCAAAGGTAGGGCCATGGAATGCGTCACCTTGAAACGGCATGTATTCAATGAACCGCCATACAACAGGCCATTTCTCTACATACTGCAACAAAGCCTTAACTTCATCATCTGACCAATAACGAGATAAAACGGTATTAATCTTAACGGATTTAAAGTTAGCATTAATAGCGCTACGTATACCCTCGAGAACAGACTCCAACTGCCCCTCTTTACCTACACAGGTAGCAAAAGCTTCGGTTTCAAGGGAATCCAAGCTAATATTCACCCGATTTAAGCCAAGTTTTTTCAACCGTTGCGCTCGAGAGGCTAATAAACTACCATTGGTAGTCATAGAGATATCTTCAAACCAACCTGATTCTTTGATACGACTTAGTAGCTCTTCAATATGAGGATAGAGTAATGGCTCACCACCTGTGAGGCGTACTGCTTTCACACCAATATGATGGAAAGCTCCTAATATTTTCATCCACTCATCAACAGACAATAGTTGTGTTTGACTTTGAGGCGTAATTTCTGCAGGTCGGCAATAGGGACAACAAAAATTACACGCATCTGTCAGCGACAGACGTACATATTCAATTGTACGGCCCCATGCGTCTTTCATAATACACCTCGTTTACCAACTCAAAATTATTTAATAATAGATACTTCATCACCTACGCGAATCGTACCGTTTTTAAGAACCTTACCAAAGATACCTTGTGTAGGCATAATGCAAGAACCAACTTGTTTCATGATTTCGCAACCATGATGGCATTCCTTGCCAATTTGAGTAATTTCAAGAATAACATCAGCCCCTACTTGTAAGTGAGTCCCTACAGCTAATTCATAAAGAACCATACCTTCTACTGTAATGTTTTCAGCAAAATCACCAGGTTTTACATCTGCCCCTTGTGCCCGCATATGTTCAATACTCGCAATGCCAAGCAAGCTGATTTGGCGGTGCCAATTGCCTGCATGTGCATCGCCTTCCATCCCATGATCTACAATGAGATTGGCGGATTCAATATTATGTTTTTTTTGCCCTTTTTTCTCACTAATGGAGATAGCAATAATCTTTCCGTCTGCCACGTGCCCCTTCCCTTCTTATGGGAACATTCCATATACATAACTTTTTATAAACACTTAATTGTAAATACAGACTAGTATTCCTATTTTATGAAAGTATCACAAAACAGTTCTACAATTATCTATATATTATAGCATAGTATTCATACATTTTCCCTGTGAATTTAATCACTAAAAAGAACTCTATTCTATAGGAATAGAGTTCTCGTATGTATTATTTAGCGACGACCCATTGCTTGAATTTCATCGCCATGATTAACACCAGTGCGTAATA
>CAKQBP010000282.1 GCA_934216375.1 uncultured Veillonella sp. | reverse complement strand
CCGTTTGAGCTACCGTGTATGCCACAGATTGTTGCATCTCTTGAATGAGACGCTCTGCTTCCATGTTGCGATTAAAAATACGCCCCAAATCTCGAATATATTTATACTCCATATCCATGGTGAGCGCCGATTGAGCCCCCAAGGAGGACTCTGCAATATATACATTCGCTTGTCTCGCCTGCCAAAATGTAGGTGTTTGTAACATTTTATTTGTGAAAGTAGATTTCCACCCTACCAACAAATCAGGCTTCATCATCAATACGCTTTCTAAATTGGCATATTTCAGATCCTTGTATGGAATTTTATCGTATGCCGCACGGTATTCTGGTCGCACGTATTTGCGATCTGGAATCCCCATGCCCGCTACGATACGATCCCCTTCACCAAGGGCAATGATGGTTTCTATGGAGTTTTGCCACATCGCCACCACACGCTCGGGCACTGCCGTATAGGTACTTTCAAAAGGTTCACCTCGACGTACAAAGGATTCAATTGTCACCGGTGGCTGCAATTTGATATGTGCTGGTGTAGACTGATGGTCCTCAACAGTTACCTGCTGAGGACCACAACCTACACATATTAATAGACATAGTATTAATACGCTGAATCTAATCATTAGAATTTATATTTCGCCCCAATCATGAAGGAACGTGCTGGCATAGCCGCACTACCACGACCATTATAAGCGCTATAGCTTGTTTCATAAGCGCGGTTAAGAACGTTATTGACCACGATGTACGCAGTTAAATCTTTTGTTACATCATAGTTAAGGTTCCAGTCCACGATGAGGAAGCGTCTATGAGTGAATGCATAGTCGCTATTACCAGTGTACCAGTTAATCAACAAACCAGAATATAGACGCTTGTTATCATAGGAAATGTTCAATGCATAGTGGTTTTGCGGACGCAAGCTATTAATAGCCACGTTGATATCATCGCTATTGCTATAGCCCCAGTTTGGATCAAGAACCCAACCACCTTTAGATAACCATTTATCTTTCATATGAGAGTAAGACGCACTCATTGTTACATGTTCATTTAATCTGTGGTCTACTGTAATATTGAAAGATTGTTTGTTTTCTTTTGCATTAACTGCTGTTTTTTCAAAGTCGCCGGTTCTATTATTCAAAATTGGCAATGTAGCGATGGCATTTTTCATACGCGTGTAATCATAATGAACTGCTACAGTAGTATTATTACCTTTACCAAACGTATGTAATAGGCCCCATGTGAAAGCATCGCCTTTTTCATCATCTAACGGTGTATTAAATACCCCATCAACCGCACTGTAGTCGCCTGTTTTAAGCGGTCTCAAGATGCGAGTCCAACCAGCGTACATGCTAGTCTTTTTGTTAAACTTAACCTGACCATGCAAGCTAGGCGTCAAGGCGCTTACGCTACCCTTACCTTGGGAGTCACCGCTGCCACTACCTTGAATGCTGCTGTAATGTACATAACGTAATGCTGGTGTTAATTCCACATTGTTACCAATGTAGATTTTATCTTGTAAGTACGCATATAACGTATCACGACGAATATCAGAGGATACTACGTTACCAGCACTTTTAATAGATCGAGAATTCAACTTAGAACGGCTATAATCGATGTTAGCGATAATATCATGCTTATCAAGTTGACGAGTCCATTGAAGTTCAGCACCAGTTTTGCTTTCCTTATACC
>CAKQBP010000281.1 GCA_934216375.1 uncultured Veillonella sp. | reverse complement strand
CTATCCTGTGTCGTACTTGGGTGGTTTTATTTTACACATCTAGATGATCCTTTGGCGCGTCAAATCGCGTATCCCTTTAACTATAAAGAGGAAGTTATAGCTGCAGCTGAGAAAGAACAGGTGCCGCCATCTTTGGTGGCTAGTGTTATCTTAGCTGAAAGCAAGTATAAAAACACAGCGGAGTCTGAAACCGGTGCGCTTGGATTGATGCAACTCATGCCAGATACAGCGCGTTGGGTGGCACAACAAGTAGGACATGGCAACTATACAGATCGTCAACTAAAAGAGCCTACTATAAATATTGAGCTAGGTACTTGGTATTTAGGTCATTTGCTGAAGGAGTTTAATGGGGATCAGGTGCTAGCACTAGCTGCCTACAATGCTGGTCGTGGTCATGTGGAATCGTGGATTCACGAAAATAATTGGAATGGAATGGTTGATACGATTCCATTTCCTGAGACTCGTAGCTATGTAAAAGCAGTCTTACAGTATCAAGAAAGATATGAGGCATTATATGGAAACGATAATTGAAGCTTGTAAAGCCTTAGACTATTCTTGGTTGCCTCAATCTATTGAAGGCTTCACATTAGTGACATCTACTGAAAGTGACTATACAACGTTATCTAATCGTATTAGTGCTGGTGAAGACGTTTTAAAGGTACCTATTTTCCACTATCAAAACGAATTGGGGTGGCGTTGGTCTGCCTTATATGATAAAGAGGTAGAGGACTATACAGTACATATAGAAATGCCACTATTTTCCTTTGTGGACATTTCTTTTGTGCGAGCCGATTTAGAGTCTTTTTGGACAGGGCTACAGGAACGATGTGTAAAAGGGTTAACCAATATGTTAATAGAACCTTCTAATAACTTTACCTTTACTTATCGTCGCCGAGGGATTCTTGAATGGGACTTCTCACAAGTTATGCCTGAAGAGTTAGAAGGCTTTGTACGTGATATTGATCCAGCTCATGCGATTCGCATGATTAATGGTTCTTTTATCATCGGCGAATACCGCAAGATGGATGAGTGTACAGGCTTACTATTGTATTATAATGAATTGCGTGATGAATACTTTGCGGAACTTCGTTATAAAAGCTATCCAGAAATTGACCATCATTTAGATGCAAAACATCTAGATGATTTAGCAGTGCTATTGCGTGAGCATTTAGGTGCTATTCTAAAAGGCTTGAATGACCGCGTTGATTAAAGTTTGGATAGATTTAACTATGCTATTTTTTGTCATTTTTTGTTTTTATAGAATGACTTATGTGGGATTGGTTTCTTTAATGCCCATTAGAAAGCGTAGAATTTGTATATACACAGTAAATGTGATATACTATATATGACTTTTATATAAATCTTTTAAAAGAGTGGGCTTATGTCCACTCTTTCATTTATGATTAGCTCAATTTTAGAGTATTTTAGAATCAAGAGATATATACAAGATGTAGTAAGTAAGGAGGCGATGGCTATGAAAAGAGAAGCAGTGGAGGAGTTTGTATCCTCTGTAGTTGAAGGTATTATAGCCGGCACCGATATGGAACTCGTCGACGTAGACTATGTGCGTGAACGCGATTGGTATTTACGTGTCTACCTCGATAAACCAGGTGGTGTAGATTTGGATGACTGTCAGTTGGTGAGCGAAAAATTAAGTGATGTCCTCGACGAAAAGGATACAATTACGGA
>CAKQBP010000280.1 GCA_934216375.1 uncultured Veillonella sp. | reverse complement strand
ATCTCAAAAAGAAAGAATTCCAGTTGTTAGAATTCTTGATGCGTAACCGTGATATTGTATTTAGCAAAGAAGAATTGTATTCTCGTGTATGGGGACTTGACTCCTATGGTGATTATGCAACTGTAGCGGTTCATATTAATCGTTTACGTGAAGAAATTGAGGATAATCCATCCGATAGTAAGCATATTATTACAGTGTGGGGTGTAGGGTATAAATTCGTTTAGTATCGAAAATATGCATTCACATTATACTCACGTTGTTCGTGGCTGTTGATTAAATATGACTTTATAGAGATTTTATTATAGAGATATAATCAAAGGTTTAAGAATTGTTTATATAGTTACTTTGATAGTTTAGATATTCCATGTATACTTATTTAAGTAAGGCTGACTATGACTCTAGATAAGTAATATTTTAACTTCTCTCTCTTAATAAGTTCTCTCTAAAGCTTATCTAGATCACATATACTCTCTCTCTCAACAGTCCTTACACTCTCAAACTATATGCATAAAGGGCATTTGCTAGCGACGGCTAGTAAATGCCCTTTATGTTTTTTAGATTTTAGATATTTGAATACATTCTATACAGCTTCTTTCAGGATTCTAGGTATTTATCTAGTGGAGGATATACGGTTATAATAATTATACTTTTATAAGAAAAGTTATAAATTGATATCTTGCATTGTAAAAGCAGGCGTACTATAATAGGTTCATCAAAATCAATTTTATAAAATTGATTTTGAGATAATTTGAATTAGTGTGAGACGTGGCGTATTTATAAAGTATCATAATTATATGATTTATGATTTGGTTCTAATCTTAACTTTTATAATCATCATTAAGAAGTTATGGGTGATGTAGAAGAATATTAAGAAGAATATAAGGAGATCTACATGACATTTTCAAAATATAAGAAAACAGTAATTGCGTGTATTCTTGCTTTGGGTATTGGAGTAGGCGGAGGATACTATTTCTTTGGCAGCCCTGTTAATACGCAACCAACAAACGTGAGAGAACAAACTAAACAGACTAAGCCTATTACTGAAACACGTAATACCTATGTAGTACAAGCGGCTAAAGAATCTGGGCCTGCTGTAGTAGGGATTACAACACAAGTATTTCAAAAGGATATTTTTAACCGTACTATCTATGCTGGAGAAGGTGTTGGGTCTGGTGTGCTTATCGATAATGATGGACATATTGTAACAAATAAACATGTTGTGGCGGGGGCTAAAAATGGGGAGGTTACAGTATCATTGTCTGATGGCAGTACGGTGATGGGGACCGTTATAGGTTCAGATTCACAGACGGATTTAGCAGTTGTAAAAATTAAACCTCCAAAAGATATTAAACCTATCAAAATTGGTGACTCTGACTCCTTGCAAGTAGGGGAGCCAGCTATTGCTATTGGCAATCCTTTAGGTCTTGAGTTTAAAGGTTCAGTTACCTCTGGTGTTATTAGTGCCTTAGCACGTACAATTGATGATCAAGGTCAACGATTCCCATTGATTCAAACTGATGCAGCCATTAATCCAGGTAACTCAGGTGGTGCGCTTATTAATGCAGATGGTGAGTTAATTGGTATCAATAGCTCTAAAATCTCTAAAGAGGGAATTGAAGGTATGGGCTTTGCTATTCCAATTAATTCTGCGATGACAATTGTTGATTCTATTATTAAAAATGGTAAGGTCATTCGCCCTTATATTGTGTTGTGG
>CAKQBP010000279.1 GCA_934216375.1 uncultured Veillonella sp. | reverse complement strand
TAGAGGCTGAAATAAAAGGGGCTATCCAAATTGGTATCAATGAAAAGATTGGTTTTACCTTTGCCAAAGGTCTTCGCTCTGTATTACGGCAAGATCCAGATACGATTATGATTGGTGAAATTAGGGATAAGGAGACCGCAGAGTTAGCCGTTAAGTCTGCTTTAACGGGGCATCGCGTATTATCTACTATACATACCAATACAGCTATAGGCGTTGTAACGCGACTCATGGATATGGGCGTAGAGCCGTACTTAATACGGGCTACTTTAATGGGGGCTATTGCACAACGGCTAGTACGAAAATTCGATGGTACATCATATCAGGGACGGACTGCTCTATTTGAATACTTAGAAATACCAGCTAATTCAGCTCATTGGGACGAATTAGAAACACATTTATTATTGTCATTAGAAGAGTCTGCTCGTAAGGCCGTATCTCAGCATGTTACATCTATAGAGGAGGTGCATCGTTGTGGACTCATGCTGTAAGAGCGAAAGTTTAGAAACTATTGTAGAAAAGGCAATACAATTATCATCAACAGATATTCATATACAATGTGGGCAGCCTATCTATTTGCGACATGGTGATGGATTAAAGGCTACTTCGTTTATGTGTACTACCGAATTAATCGAGGATATCTTGCGCCGTTGTGGTATAGCCTCCTATGAGTGGCAGTCGCTTGATGAGGCTTGTTCCTGTTGTGGTGTGCGGATCCGTATTCATCTATATCGAGCTAATCAGACTATATGTGGTACATTGCGATTACTCTGTCATCAACAACTAAAGTTAGATGACAATAGTGAGGGGCAACTGCTACAAAAATTATGTGAAGCACATGATGGTCTATTGCTTGTTTGTGGACCTACAGGCAGTGGTAAAAGTTTTACCTTAGCTTGTTGTATTGATTATATTAATCAGACTATGGAGCGTCACATTATTACCTTAGAGGACCCCATAGAATTTGAGTTTGCGCCTAGGAAGTCTTTGATCCATCAACGACAATTAGGTGCTGATATCAATACTATGTCAAATGGTATTCGAGATGCCTTACGAGAGGATCCGGATGTCATTATGGTAGGCGAACTTCGAGATCGTGAAACCCTTGAAGCGGCACTTCATGCGGCAGAGACTGGTCACCTTGTAATGGCGACCATGCATACACAGCGTGCAGTGATGGCTGTTCATCGCATGATTTCTCTGTTTCCTGGGGAGCAACAAGAAGAGGTACGCAATCAAATATCTCAAGTGTTACGGGCCGTTATATGTCAGCGTTTACTTCGATGGAATAAAAAGTTCATTACTATTCGTGATATTTTGCTAAATACCCATGCAGTAGCAAATTTGATACGGACCCGTAAGGAACCACAAATCATTTCTATCCAAGAAACACAACTACCGATGAAAACATTAGAAATGGCTGTGCGAGATGTAAAGGCACAATATGGAGCTCAACAACAATTACATACCTTGCTTGATCAACAATTATCGTAGGTGGATATATGGAGGCTTATGAATATGTCGTAAAAAAAAATCAAGATAAAACAGAAAAAGGTTTGATGTGGGGTGACTCAGAACAGGAAATTGCAATACGGTTAAAACGAGATGGCTATAAAAATTATAGGATATCGTTACAGGATGAAAAAAAGAAACAGACATGGAATCATATTATGGTGGTAGATGTGACGTATCAAATAGGTCTACTCATTGAATCTGGTGTTCCA
>CAKQBP010000278.1 GCA_934216375.1 uncultured Veillonella sp. | reverse complement strand
GCTCAAGAGATTGCAGCATCCTATGGTGCTCAAGTTGAAATGCATCATTATGAGCCACTCTTTAAGGATATGCGTCAAGATAAAAAGCTATTAGATCTCTTTAAGGATGTGATGACTGAGTTCGGTGAGGCACCTCGTATATTGCCTGATGATGAGGCTGATGGTAGTACTGATGTAGGTAATGTGTCCTATGAAGTACCTACGGCGCAGCCTACGTTGCAAATTGGTTTGGGATTGGAGGCGCATACGCCAGAATTCACTTGTGCAGCAGGTTCTGACTATGGATTGGTACAAGCTATTAAAGGAGCTAAAATTATGGCTGTTGTAGCCTTGCGATATGTCTTGCTACGTGATGCCTAAGTTTTGACATATAGAGGTCAAAAAGGTACAATAGATATAATATTTAAGTAAGTATGAAACAAGCCGTCTTCTACAAGACGGCTTTTATTCCGGTGGAGATAGATATGAGTGTTTTAACCGTTTCAAATGTAACCCATGGTTTTGGAGCGCGACAAATTTTAGATGATGCATCATTCCGCTTGCTAAAAGGTGAACATGTAGGCCTCATTGGTGCTAATGGTGAAGGTAAATCCACATTTCTTAATATCATTACAGGTAAATTGCCGCCTGATGAAGGCAAAATTGAATGGTCCAATCAGGTAACGGTTGGTTATTTGGATCAACATGCTGTTCTTGAAAAGGGCATGACCATCCGCGATGTGTTACAGCGCGCTTTTGACGATTTATTCGTGATGGAGCAAAACATTAATGATGCGTACAATCGCATGGGCGATGTATCCGAAGATGAAATGAATAAGCTTCTCGAGCAAGTTGGGGAGTGGCAAGAGATTCTAGAGCAACGTGGGTTCTATGAAATTGATGCGGTTATTGAGCGTACGGCTGCAGGCTTGGGCCTTGTGGATATCGGTTTGGACCGAGATGTAACAGAGCTCAGTGGTGGTCAACGTACAAAGGTTTTGCTCACAAAACTTTTACTAGAGAAACCGACTATTCTATTGTTGGATGAACCTACAAACTATCTTGATGTGGAGCATATTCAATGGTTGCAAAACTATTTGCAAAATTACGAAAATGCATTCATCTTGATTTCTCATGATATGGAGTTTTTAAATTCCGTAGTTAATGTTATTTACCATATCGAACAAGCGGTGCTTACGCGTTATACTGGTGATTATCATCAGTTCCAAGCTGCTTACGAGGTGAAAAAAGCGCAAGCTGCTAAGGCGTATGAACGTCAACAGCAAGAGATTGAGCGTATGGAAGACTTTATTCAGCGCAATAAAGCGCGCGTTGCAACACGTGGTATGGCAAATTCTCGAGCAAAGCGCTTAGAAAAGATGGAAATTCTAGAAAAGCCAAAAGAGTATATCAAGCCCACTTTTGGCTTTAAAGAAGGCCGTACGCCAAGTCGCTTTATCGTAGAGGCTTTCGGACTGCAATTAGGTTATGATGAACCATTAACAAGACCAGTAGACTTTCAAATTGAAAGAAACAAAAAAATTGCTATTCGAGGTGTCAATGGTTTAGGTAAAACAACGTTGTTAAAGACTATTTTAGGTCTATTAAAGCCTGTTAGTGGTGAGTTGGTAAAAGGTGAATTCTTACAAGTTGGCTATTTTGCCCAAGAGGATACGCCATCCAATTCTGAAACAGCATTAGATTATATTTGGAATGAATATCCGGCGATGACAAATGCAGAAGTGCGTGCAGCATTAGC
>CAKQBP010000277.1 GCA_934216375.1 uncultured Veillonella sp. | reverse complement strand
CCCTCCAGCCCATAAAGCGGCAATGACCATATTACTAACGCCTGTGAAACTAAAGCTTCCCTGTAAAAAGATTTTAGTATCTTTGTTTATATGAAAAATATTATTTTGAATATCAAAAAAATCGCGCCAAGACATTTCTTGTCTCCACAAAGGTTTTGGTTGTCCCGTAGTCCCCGATGTAAGTACCCCAAAATCAGCTAATGGCGGTACACCTTCATAGGCTATAACACGAGCTAGCTCATCTACATAAGCCGTATCCATCTCATTGTGACATACCATAGGAATATTACCTTTATGTAATGCCCCAAGCCACTGTGTAAGTTGTTCAACAAACGACAGTTCCTGAATTAAAAGAATCTTAGTATTTAATGTCTTTTTAGACTGAGTAAGATTTACAATGCGATTTGTATTATTAATACCGACCGATAGAATAGCATCATATAGTTCACCATATGTATATTGTATGTCATCTACGATTAAAGCCATTTTATGGGGCTCTAAATCTTTATGCTGTTGTAAGCGTTCAATAATTGTCATATTACATGCGTTCCATAATTAAAGCCGTACCTGTGCCCCCTGCACCAGCAATAGCACATAAACCATAGCGACCACCACAAGATTCTAAAGCAGCCATACAGTGAAGCACTAATATGGCACCAGAACATCCATAGGGATGTCCATAAGCTAAGGCACCTCCAAGCATGTTATATTTTTTAATGTGATTAGGATACGCCTTGTTAAAAAGAACATCAATGATGGCAAAAGCTTCATTCCATTCCACCACATCAATATCATCCATAGTTAAACCTGTACGTTTTAAAATGCCTTCTGTACTTTCAAGAGCGCCCTCCGGACTAAACTGGGGATTTCCTGCCCAAGGTTTAACTCTATGAATTTTAAAAGGCCCTTTTTTATTAGATAAATATACAAAGGCCGCTCCATCATGAGTTAAACACGCATTGCCTGCATTTGTAATAGAGTCAGCTCCCAACAAAGGCTTTATCCTAGACAAGAGTTTCTCGTTCATCGTAGGTCGAATACATTCATCTATACATCTTTTACCATCTATAGTAATAGGCATAATATATGACTGTAAATATGGGTTATCTAACGCTGCTGATGCTCTTTGATGACTGCCAATAATATGCGGATATAAATCTTCCTTTGTTACACTGTGTTTATGGATAGTCCGCTCAGCCCCTTCGAGCATGGCTAAAGGCGATTGATCTTGGGGCGTAAATTGAGCTACCTTATAGGTTCCTTTTCGATCATCCCCTAATGCATACACCCGCTCTGGCTGTAACGAAGAACTTTCAATACCGCCTGCAATAGCGGAATCCATAATACCAGACAAAATATGTGCATAGGCGATCTCAATACTCATCAAAGCTGAGGCACATTGCATATCAACGGTAATAGCAGGCACAGAATTTGGTAAATTACACATAAGCCCCATAAGACGCCCTATATTACCACCGGTACCAACTGCATTGCCACAAAATAATCCGTCCACCTGCAAAATACTATGACGATTGATTAACTCATCAATGAGTTGCGCACCTAACATCTCCGGTCTCATACGTTTATATTGTCCATTTAAAACGCCGATGGGACTTCTAAGCCCACCATGAATATATACTGACATATATGCTCCTTCTTAAAAGCAAAAAAGAGGCATCCCGAGGAATGCCACTTTTATTGTATTCTAAATTTTAATTTTAGTTGCTAACCAAGAAGCAACGAGACATTTTACGATATCCCCTGGGA
>CAKQBP010000276.1 GCA_934216375.1 uncultured Veillonella sp. | reverse complement strand
TCAGCAGCCTGTACAGATTTAATTAGTTGGGCTTCATCCTTTACATCTAATACGCGACGACGTACGCTACTAAGCATATAGCCAAAGGATTCATCTGTTTGAACGAGCATGGAGATTTCTTGAATCAATGTTTGACCCGTAGTGCTGCAGAAATAGGCATACCACATATATGCTAATTCAGCATCTGGGAACATCCAGTACATATCATCTACAGGCGCTTCTGTCGTAATATCTACATCAATATGATCAGTATGACGTTTAAAAGTAAGAAAATAAGCTCCACTTTCAATAAGAGCAGTGCGACCTAATTCAGATACACGGCTATCAATGCAATAAATACCATCTTGACCTAAGGCTACGTCCGTTTGACTGCCGGGCAACAAAATAGAACGCAAGGACAAGCCATAATTTAATACCGTAAATACTGGCAATTGCGCAAATACGCCATGAGGTAATGGAATATAATTAATTGTTTTCCACTCATCCCCTACACGTTCACGAAGACCAACACGCATTTTTTTTACATCGTATTTACCATATACGATTTCATAAGCCCCTAATGGAGTCCATTCCCGTATAGCTTCTACTCGTTTTTGGTTCAAGAAAAATTGCAACGCCATATTATTTAAGCCCAATTGATTTTGTGCCATTGTAGCAGGTAAGAATAATTGAGCAGTCCCTTCTGGAACCAAGTTATGTAATCCGTTAGCGACCTCTTCTACAATATCTTCAGAGGATTGGAACATACCAACTGTGCCTGTAAAGATATGATCAAAATAGCTACGATGAGGCCATTGATTAATGATTTGAGCCATCGGATATAAACGTGTCAAAATGCTATAACACACGGAAGATGCCGTATACAGAACGACTTTTTTATCTTCATAAGATTGAAGAATCTCTTCAACCATGCCTGCATATTCTTCTACATAAGCATACAGAACCAATTCTTCCGTTTTACTATGAGCTTCGATACTTTCACGAACAGGAGTTTCCCAAATAGTGCCTACATCTAGACCTTCTAAAATGCCTGTGTCACTAATAAAATCAAACAATTCCACTCTAAAGGATGGTCCATAAAGAGCTTGGAATGTGGCTAAATCATATGGTACAGGACCAAAGGATTCTACTGTGGATTTTTCTGCTAACGCATATAAATCATCTGCCGTTACACCCCACTCACGGGAGCTAGCATTGTTAGAAATCAATTGATCTAATACATTAAAACGCATTAATTCATTTACAATATCGATACCTTCAATACCATGTGCGGCACAAAGGGTAATAAATTCTTCATTGTTTACTTTCATATTAAACCTTTCCTGCAGAAGGACATACATGATTTAAGAAACATTCATCACACAAAGGCTTGCGAGCCTTACATAATCTACGACCATGATAGATTAACCAGTGATGTGCAGCAGCCCAATCCTCTTTTGGAATGGCTTTTTGCAATTTTAATTCCATCTCTTCCGGCGTTTTCGCAATACCTAATTTTAATCGATTAGACACGCGGAATACATGAGTATCTACCGCAATTGCAGGTGTACCAAACAAAACGGACACTACTACATTTGCTGTTTTACGACCCACGCCAGGTAGTTCAACGAGTTGATCAAACTCACGAGGTACCTCTCCATGATATCGGTCAACTAAAATCTGACAAGTAGCTATTAAGTTTTTTGCCTTGGACTTATAAAGGCCGCAATCTTTAATAAGAGTCTCTAACTTAGCAACTCCAATTTCAAGCATCTTTGCAGGATGATTAAGTTCAGG
>CAKQBP010000275.1 GCA_934216375.1 uncultured Veillonella sp. | reverse complement strand
CAGCGAGACGACGTAATTGGAAGCCTTCGCGTTCAGGACGTTTACCTGCAGTCAATGTATTAAGTACAAGATCGACCTTGTCTTGACGACTGTGGTCAGCACAGTTATCATCGCCTTCAGAGATTTTGTTAACTACCTTGCAGTCAACGCCATGTTCTTTGAAGTATTTACCAGTACCACCAGTTGCTTCAATATGATAGCCCAATTCAATAAAGCCTTTTGCTAATTGACTAGCTTCCTCTTTATCGCGGTCTGCAACAGTCATAAGGATTGTACCATCCTCTGGGATACGCATATTGGCACCATTGATAGCTTTGAATAAAGCTTCAGAATATGTGCGACCAATCCCCATAACCTCACCAGTAGATTTCATTTCAGGTCCAAGAGCGATTTCTACAAGACCCATTTTAGAGAAGGAGAATACAGGTGCTTTTACAGCTACATATGGTTTATTAGGTACAAGACCAAGTGGTAAGCCTAAGTCATTTAAGCTTTCACCAAGGGCAATGCGTGTTGCACATTCTACCATATTGATACCTGTAACCTTAGAAATGAATGGTACAGTACGGCTAGAACGAGGGTTAACTTCGATAACGTTAAGTTCACCATCAGCCACGATATATTGAATATTAAGTACACCTTTAACATTAAGGCCTACTGCAATACGACGTGTATAATCAACGATTTGATCAATCAATTCTTGGCTCAAATGTTGAGCTGGATAAACGGCCATGGAGTCACCAGAGTGAACACCGGCACGTTCGATCTGTTCCATAATACCAGGGATACATACATCGGTACCATCGGAAATAGCGTCAACCTCTACCTCCATACCAACCATATAACGGTCGATAAGAACAGGATGCTCCTTAGATGCTACTACGGCTTCCTTCATGTATACATCAAGCTCTTTATCGTTGTATACGATTTCCATCGCACGACCGCCCAATACATAAGAAGGGCGAACGATTAATGGGTATTTCAACTTTTTAGCTGCTTCTTGTGCTTCTTCATCAGAGGTTACCAGAGCACCTACTGGGCGAGGAATACCAAGTTTCGCCAACAATTCATCAAAGCGTTCACGGTCTTCCGCCATATCGATGCTATCTACAGATGTACCAAGGATTTTAACACCTCGCTCAGCCAATGGGCCTGCCAAATTGATAGCCGTTTGACCACCAAATTGAGCAATGACGCCAGCTGGCTGTTCTTTATTGATGATTTCCATTACATCGTCCACAGTCAATGGCTCAAAGTATAAAGAGTCAGAAATATCAAAGTCTGTAGACACTGTTTCTGGGTTGTTATTAATCATAATAGATTGGTAACCCGCTTTACGAAGGGCCCAAGAGGAATGTACGGAACAGTAATCGAACTCTACACCTTGACCGATACGAATCGGACCGGAACCAAGTACCACTACGGATTTTTCGCCTAGTGGTTTAACTTCGTCTTCTTGTGCATACGCACTGTAATAATAAGGTGTTTTAGATTCAAATTCAGCTGCGCAAGTATCTACGTATTTATATGTTGGAAGAATATTCCATTCTTTACGTTTTGCACGAACATCTTCTACAGTTGTATTAGCATAACGAGCGATAACAGAATCAGTGAAGGAATAACGTTTTGCTTTGCGCAATACATCCTCTCTTAAACCTTGCTCAGCCAATGCTTTTTCCACAGTAACAATGTTTTTGATTTTTTCAATAAAGAATGTATCAATTTTTGTAATATAGTGGATTTTTTCTACACTGATTCCCTTGCGAAGTGCTTCTGCTACAACATAGATACGTTCATC
>CAKQBP010000274.1 GCA_934216375.1 uncultured Veillonella sp. | reverse complement strand
ACTACGATTTTCATCAACCGGAGGCGTATATTCCTTCTAGTGATACATATATCGAGAAGGATGCATCTATTAATGATGAAATCGATAAACTGCGACATAGTGCTACGATGAGTCTTTTTGAGCGTCGCGATGTCATTATCGTTGCTTCGGTTAGCTGTATTTATGGCTTAGGTGACCCTGAGGACTATTCTGATCTCGTATTGTCCTTGCGCTTGGGTCAAACGAAATCGCGCGATGAAATCTTATCTAAACTCGTAGATATTCAATATACGAGAAATGATATGAACTTTATTCGCGGCACCTTCCGTGTGCAAGGGGATACGATTGATATTTTCCCTGCCGCTTATAGTGAAAGAGCCATTCGGGTGGAGCTCTTTGGTGATGAAATCGACCGCCTCGTAGAGGTAGATTCCTTGACGGGTGAAGTTATTGCGGAACGTAAACACGTAGCTGTCTATCCAGCATCTCACTACGTAACGACGAAAGAGAAGATGAATATTGCCGTAGAGCGTATTGAAGCCGAACTAGATGAACAGTTGGCGAAGTTAAAAGCTGCTGACCGTCTATTGGAGGCGCAGCGCTTAGAACAGCGTACGCGGTACGATATAGAAATGATGCAGGAGATGGGCTATTGCTCGGGCATCGAAAACTATTCACGTCATATGTCTGAACGCAAGGCTGGGGAAGCACCGTTTACATTGATTGATTATTTCCCCGATGATTTTCTCATCATGGTGGACGAGTCTCATGTGACGATGCCTCAAATTCGAGCTATGTACAATGGTGACCGTGCGCGTAAAGAATCTCTTATAGAATACGGGTTCCGTCTTCCATCAGCACTTGATAATAGACCGCTTCAATTCGATGAATTCGTGGAGCGTATCAATCAAATTGTTTACGTATCGGCAACGCCTGGCCCATACGAAATGGAAGTAGAAACGAATATTGCAGAGCAAATCATACGTCCTACGGGCCTATTAGATCCATCTATAGAAATTCGTCCTATTAAGGGGCAAATGGATGACTTGCTTGGAGAAATTCACAAACGAGCTGCCAAGAACGAACGGGTTCTTGTTACGACATTGACGAAGAAGATGGCTGAGGACTTAACGGAATTTTTGAAGGAAATGGGCGTACGAGTTCGTTACCTTCATTCCGATATTGTTACTATTGAGCGGGCTGAAATCATTCGTGATTTGCGGGCTGGTGTATTCGATGTATTAGTTGGTATTAACTTGCTTCGTGAAGGTCTCGATATGCCAGAGGTTTCCTTGGTTGCTATCTTAGATGCGGATAAGGAAGGTTTCTTGCGCTCCGATACGGCTATGATTCAAACTATAGGTCGTGCGGCTCGTAATGTGAATGGTCATGTTATCATGTACGCAGATCGTGTAACAGGTTCTATGCAACGAGCTATCGATGAAACCGATCGTCGTCGTGCCGTGCAAGAGACTTATAATATTGAACATAATATTACGCCTAAATCTGTATCTAAAGATGTAAAAGAGCTTATCGAATTAACGAAAATCGAAGAAGATATGGTTACCGATGGAAAGGGACTTTCACCGAAAAAAGGAAAACAAAAAAAATCCTCAGAGGGCATGGACCATGGGCACGAACCATATGTTCAAGATACATCAGCACCTAAGGTGGCAGATATAACACCGGAAGAATTGTACAATAAGATTGAAGAGCTAGATCGTCAAATGAAGGCCGCCGCCAAGCAGCTTGAATTTGAAACCGCGGCTAAGTTACGTGATCAATTGGGCGTATTACGTCAACAATGGTCCGATATGCATAGTGCAGGAG
>CAKQBP010000273.1 GCA_934216375.1 uncultured Veillonella sp. | reverse complement strand
AAAGACTACATGGAAAAAAATAACAACGGACTATGGTTTGTACCAAAAGTTGAATAATATAATTTAGTAAGCTAATTACAATTGAAATATTTTTACAAAATAGATAGATAGCGATACCAATTAGATTCAATTCTTTACTTCTAAGGGGTATCGCTTTTTATTGTTATAAAAGCTATTACTAAAAGTTTATTATCAATTAATAAGTATTATGATTGAGTTTATATCATCTTATTAAAATATTTGATATACTATATAGGCAATTTTTGTAATTTTTGTTTTGACGTAGTAAGGAGAGTTTCTAATGAAGTTGAATTGGAAATTATTCGCACCGCTTGTAGTAGCTATTCTTGTATGGCTCATCGGTGCTCCTGAAGGCCTTAGCGCAAATTCTTGGATTTACGTAAGTATTTTCGCTGGCCTCGTGGTAGGGTTGATTTTAGAACCAATGCCACCAGCTTTCATCGGTATCATTGCTGTTACCGTGTCTATGTTGTTTAAGGTTGGTCCTGCTCCTGTTGTAGATAAAGCAACTGGTGTAGCAAAGGCGATTACTGATGCACAAGCTATCAGTTGGGGTCTTAGCGGTTTCTCTAATGCCATCGTGTGGTTGATCTTCGCAGCCTTCATGATTGGTATCGGTTATGAAAACTCTGGCCTTGGCCGCCGTATTGCCTTGTTCCTCGTAGCAAAGCTTGGCAAGTCCTCTTTAGGCCTTGGTTATGCTATCGCTATTACGGACCTTGTATTGGCGCCGTTCATCCCGAGTAATGCGGCTCGTTCTGGTGGTACGATTTATCCAATCGTATCTAGTATTTGTCCGATGTTTGACTCCTATCCAGATAAGAATCCTCGTAAAATTGGTTCCTATTTGAACTGGGTAGCGTTGGCAACTACATGTGTATCTAGCTCTATCTTCTTGACTGGCCAAGCGCCAAACCCATTGGCTCTTGAATTGTCTGCTAAATCTGGTATCGTGGCGGCAAACTGGGGCACATGGTTCCTCGCATTTTTGCCAGTAGGTCTTATTTTGTTCATCATCACTCCATTGTTGACCTATGTATTCTGCAAGCCAGAGGTGAAAGGTTCCCCTGAAATTGCAGCTTGGGCAAAGGATGAGTACAAGAAATTAGGCTCCATGACACGCAGTGAAATTTTTATGGCCTTGATTTCCGTATTGGCTCTTGTATTGTGGATTGGTGCTTCTACATTTAAAGTAAACCCAACTACAACAGCTTTGATTGTTATTATCTTGATGATTTTCACTAAGATTATGACATGGCAAGACTTCCTTGCTAATAAACCAGCATGGAATGTTTTAACTTGGTTCGCTACACTCGTACCTATGGCTTCTGGCCTTAAAAATGTAGGTTTCTTGGAATGGCTTGCTAAATCTGCTGGTGGTTCTTTAGTTTCTCTAGATCCAACTATGGCAGTTCTTGGTTTGTTGTTAGCATTCTGCTTGCTTCGTTACTTCTTTGCATCTGGTACTGCTTATGTAACAGCTATGGTAGGCTTATTTGCTACTCTAATTCTTCAAATTCCTGGCGTTGATCCAGCGCAAGTTATGTTGATTCTTTTAGTGCCAATGGGGATTATGGGTATCCTTACTCCATATGGTACTGGTCATAGCCCAATCTGGTTCGCTAGTGGCTATAATAAAGGCCCTGAATTCTGGAAATTGGGCGCTATCTTTGGGATTATCTACCTCGCTATCTTTATCGTGGTGGGGATTCCATGGATTCAGTTCGTAATGCCACTTTTAGGATAGCTTTCCGCCGCCATATGTCTCTCTGCGCTCCATTCGCTGCAAGTC
>CAKQBP010000272.1 GCA_934216375.1 uncultured Veillonella sp. | reverse complement strand
TCTCTATACATGGCATTGGGTTCCAATTCACAAGATTTTCAGGGATGGCGATGATATTCGCTGTGGCATCTTTGATGAAGGTGAAATCCGTGATTTTTCGTTAGCGAATTGGATGAAAGATACCATTTTAGGTGGCGGTTTCTGTTATATTAGCCGTAAAGGTTAAGTAATAGAGCAATTAAAGTAATATACATACGCATCGCAATAACCTGCGGTGCGTATTGTAGTATAAAAGTAGGAGGTACTACATGAGCCAATGGATTACAGAGGAACAAACTCCTCATTTACGTCTCAGCGCTGAAGCAGAAGAAGTATTATATTCAGGTGAATCTGAGTTCCAAAAAATTGAAGTATTTAAATCTAAAGAGTATGGTACAATGCTCGCATTAGATGGTGTATTCCAAACATCTGAACGTGAAGAGTTCATCTACCATGAAATGATGAGTCATGTTCCATTATTCTTACATCCAAATCCTGAACGAGTACTGATCATCGGTGGCGGTGATGGTGGCGTAGCTAGAGAATGTGTACGTCACGACTGTGTAAAAGAAGTAACAATGGTTGAAATTGATGGCAAGGTAGTAGAGTTGGCAAAACAATATTTACCAACTATTGCTAAAGCTATGATTGAAAACCATCCAAAATTAACTGTAAAAATTGGCGATGGTATTGGTTTCATGGCAGAAGCAGAAGATTATTATGATGTAATTATAGTAGACTGTTCCGATCCAATCGGTCCTGGTGAAGGCTTGTTTACAGAAGAATTTTATAAGAATACATTAAAAGCTTTGAAAGCTGATGGCTTGTTTGTACAACAAACAGAATCTCCGATGTTACACCAACCATTAGTGGAAAAAGTATTTGGTTATGTTAATAGCCATTTTCCAATTGCGCGCTTATATACAGCTTTCATTCCAATCTATCCTGCAGGGATGCATTGTTTTACCTTGGGGTCTAAAACATTTGATCCTCTAACATGGATTCCAAACCGAGAACAAAACTTTGAAACAAAGTACTATAATGCAGACATTCAAAAAGCTGCCTTTGCATTGCCAAATTTTGTAAAAAATTATTTGCCAAGTAAGTAAATAATATGTATAATGGGGAAGCGCTGTTTGTGAAACGAAAGTTTCCGATAGTGCTTCCTTATTTATATGAGGATTAAAGGGCTTATATTAGAGATGACACAATTAAAAGTTTCGTTTGTAAAAATTAATGAAATTGAGAAAAAGGTGTTGACACAAATCTCTAGAAAAGATATAATTCTCTTTGTTACGAAGACAATGTCTTCGATACCTACAAGGTGGTGGGTATGGTGAAGCGGTTAACACGGCGGATTGTGGCTCCGTTACGCGTGGGTTCGATCCCCACTACTCACCCCATAACCTACACATCGTAATCACTGTAGGGGTGTCGCCAAGTGGTAAGGCAACGGACTTTGACTCCGTTATGCGCTGGTTCGATCCCAGCCACCCCTGCCAACATGACTCACTAGCTCAGTTGGCAGAGCACCTGACTTTTAATCAGGGTGTCCCGCGTTCGAGTCGCGGGTGAGTCACCAAATTAAAACTCACAAACTTCGGTTTGTGAGTTTTCTATCTCTATTTTTAGAGATTTTGGTTATGATTGTGAGTCTAAATTTAATCAAAAATCGGTTGAAAAATCTTTGGAAAAGAGGTTGACGATTTAAGGTTAGATTGATATACTATACAAGTCGTTAGGGCGCAGAACTAACGTAACAGATCTTTGAAAACTGAACAATGATAGGTAATCAATCATATGATTGAACATATGCCAGAGTGCGGGTTTTGACAT
>CAKQBP010000271.1 GCA_934216375.1 uncultured Veillonella sp. | reverse complement strand
TTAAAGATGTTAAGATGTCTTATTATGGAATTTTAGGACGAGCAAAAGTAATCGATGATGAGATACGAAAGTTTATATCTCTATATCCAGATTGTATCGTCGTATCATTAGGTGCCGGTTTAGATACTATGTTTTATCGAGTCGACAACGGTTATATTGATTGGTATAATATTGATTTTGCCGGAGTGATTGAGGCACGTTCACAATTTTTTGAGCCTCATGAACGAGTACATAACGTAGTGAGCTCTATAACTGATGAATTGTGGACTAAAAATATTGAGATAAATGGCCGAAAACTATTGCTTGTTAGTGAAGGGGGAGTTATGTATCTTACACTGGATGAAATAAAGCAATTCTTAGGCTTACTGACTGATTCTTTTGAAGAATTTACCTTATATCTTGATATGATTTCTCCTTACGTGGCAAAACGTAGTAAACAACATGATATGCTTAGTAAAATGGATGTTACTTTTCAATGGGGAAGTAAGGATGGTCATGAAATTGTAGATATGAATCCTAAACTTAAACAAACTGGACTGATTAATTTTACAGGAAGTATGTTGTCCTTAGCGCCTATTATTTATAAATTGTTGTATCCGTTCATATATTTGTTCAATAACCGCATGGGTATATACGAATATAAGCGGAATCTGTGATATGACTCATAATATATGAGGTGAAAATGAGTAAAAAGCAAACACCTATGATGGAACAGTATTTAGATATTAAATCTAGATACTCTGAAGAATTACTGTTCTTTCGCTTAGGTGACTTTTATGAATTATTTAATGATGATGCGTTAGTTGCATCTCGTGAACTTAATATTACCTTAACAGGTCGACCTACAGGAGATGAGGAACGCACACCGATGTGTGGCGTTCCTTTTCATGCTGCTGAAAGCTACATTGAAACGCTCGTTAAAAAGGGGTATAAGGTTGCTATTTGTGAGCAATTAGAGGATCCAAAAGCGGTAAAGGGCATCGTTAAGCGCGATGTTATAAAAGTCATTACACCGGGGACGGTGATGACAGAAAATGGAAACGATGCACGGTCAAATAACTTTTTATCATTATTTTATATGGTAAAAGATGCGTGGATTCTTGTGTTTTCCGATGTAT
Source organism: uncultured Veillonella sp. (assembly GCA_934216375.1). Lineage (GTDB taxonomy): Bacteria > Bacillota > Negativicutes > Veillonellales > Veillonellaceae > Veillonella. Next base: position 720 of record CAKQBP010000271.1, on the reverse strand, counting down.
CTACAGGAGAAGTTATTTGGCATCGCATTACAAATTGTGAAAAACGTAGTGATATGTATGATGCACTTAGCATGTATCGACCAAGTGAAATTATATTGCCTGAAGGAACGATATTACCGCAAGATATTCGAGATTTTATTGAAAATCAATTTAGTAATGTCGTATTTTCTCCTTTTTCTACATTCTATACACAGCGTGAAGTAGCTGGAAAAGCTGTAACTCATTTTGGTGATTTAGGCCTTATGGAAGAGGACGTATGGGAAGCTTTAGGTTATATGCTTTTATATTTAGAAGATATAATTAAGTCTGAAATTTCTCATATCAGCTATGTACATCAATTAAGTGTAGGTAATCGTCTCATTCTTGATACATCTTCTTTGCGTCACCTTGAAATTACACACAATTTACGTGATGGTGGTCAAAAAGGTACTTTACTTGATGTGCTAGATCGTACGTTGACACCAATGGGGGCACGCCTTTTAAAACAATGGCTTGAAAGCCCGTTAACTGATGTAAATCAAATTCAACGTCGCCAAGCGGCCGTGGCAGAACTCATTACACGCGGTGCTGAACGCTCTCATATTCAAAGCTTTTTAGATTGTATTTACGATTTTGAACGCATCGTAGGTCGTGTTGAAACCGGATCGGTGTCTCCAAGAGATTTAACAGCACTTCGTGAATCATTAGCAGTTTTACCGGATATTAAGAATGTATTAAGTA
>CAKQBP010000270.1 GCA_934216375.1 uncultured Veillonella sp. | reverse complement strand
ATATACTCGTCTTGGTGTTAACCATGCATTCTCTGGTACAGTAAAAACTACATATACTAGTGGTGCTACTACTAAACACACTTCCGAGGACATTAAAGGCACGTGGACAGATTTAGCCTTTGGCGGTAGCTACGGTTTCAATGCAAATAACAGCATCTTTGCGGATATTAGTACAGGTCTATCTGGTGATTATAAAGCTGGTTGGTCTGTAAATGCAGGATTTACACATAAATTCTAAGCGAATCATTAATAGATACGAGCGATTTTGGTACATCGACAATTGCATGATAGGTAAAGTCGCTTATTGATTCATTCATATATTTCTTTAAAACGTTGCTTATTGTATCGAGCATTAGTTCGAATTATAATGGGACTAGGATAGTTGGACGAGGTTGGGCCTCTCTTCGTTAATGAAGGGAGGGGTGTCTATGAGTGATTATGAACTAATCATGCTCCTACTTCAAGTAATGGCTGTTGTCATCGCTTTCGGAGCACTAGTAGCACTTATTTGCTTTGGAAAAAGCAAATAGCCCTTCGTTACCAGTAACTGGATAACTGAAAGGCCATTTCATCACGTATTTATTTCTTGAGATGAGCCCGACGGAACCACTCGTTTGGCTATCTGCTTATATTATAGAGATAATCACATATATCGTCAAATTGAGATGAAATACTTTATAACAATGTACTCATATTTGATAATGAATGAATGCTAATTAAATAGTTATAAAACTGCGTATGACTAAAACTACATATTAATAATAACTACATATAAATAATCATAAAAAGCTGTACATACATAGATTGAACGGCTTTGATGTCAAAACCAATTTAACATCAAAGGTGGTTCAAATCGACTATGTGTGTACAGCTTTTGTATTTCTGTGTTTTTGTGTGTTAGTGTATTTGTGTGAAAGCAGTCATTAAATTACTATAAAATCTTGCTTTACTATTTTTCTAGTTTATCTACTAAGCGTTTTACCGTTTCTTGTAGATCTTTATTTTGTGTTTCTAATGCTTGTACGCGTTGTTCTAGTGCGTTATAAGAGGCAGGGGACATAGCAGTAGACAAAGATTTTCCAGGTTTATAGGTGATGCCTACATTGGCCATAACGTGATTGTTCATCGTAAACCCTGTGGTGAGTAAAAGATTATCTTTGTGATAATAGCCTACACCTAGAGCTACTGCATTTGCATTTTTATAATGACCGTAGCCCGCCATGTATTGAACGCGATTATCCGGATCATATGGTAATGGATGTAATGCAGCTAATGCAGCGGCACGAGCATCACCTTTATTGGATTCCGATTCAACACGTTGTACCTCTTGAGATACATGTTGTACAGATTTTTCAATAGTGCTAATAGAATTATTAAGCTGTTGACTTGTACTTTTACCAAGGGTATCAATCATTTGATGAACGCCGTAGAGTTGGGATCCGTTGACCGCATCTGTAGAGGTAGCACTCACGCGACCTGCTGCGAGATTGGTAATCGTCCGTTCCTTGCCCTTAGCCCCTACGGATACTGTTGATACAGGGGCGGTGCCGGCATAGTTGACGGTAGTACCATTTTCAAAGGTATGACTTGCTGTACCGACTACATCGCCGTCAGCGGAATCATTGCCAAGGACAACGCCATTTTTTAGAGAGGTAGTCACATTATTGCCGAGAACAAAGGTGTTTTCTCCAGAAATGTGGTTGTAATTCCCTATACTGTAAGAATTGGCTGCATCAATAGCTGTTTTACCGTATTCGCCCTGGCCGAATACACCGGATGCGGTCGCTTTCTCTGATAGTGTATTATAAGAGCCTACAGCCAAACCTTTTGCGGCTTTTACATTCACATAATGCCCTACGGC
>CAKQBP010000269.1 GCA_934216375.1 uncultured Veillonella sp. | reverse complement strand
AGTGTTTCTAGTTCGTCTATATTAATATACGGTTCTATCTGTTGGAATTCTGGGATGGGCGTAGTTGGAATATCTTTGTTGTGAGGACACACCTCTTGGCACACATCACAACCAAATACGAGTGGTGTTTTAGCGAGAATCTGTTCCTCTTCATCGGTAAGTTCTCCTTTTTTCTGAGTTAAGTAGCTTTTACAAGTCGCGAATTTAAATTCGTCATGGCCCAAACATTGGCCTAAGCATGCTGTAATACAACGATTACATCCTATACAGGACTGCTCAAGAGGGGCATTTGGTTTGAGTTCTAGTGTTGTTAAAATCGTACCAATAACGACATAAGAACCCCACTTAGGACTGATAAAACAGTTGTTCTTTCCATAAAAGCCGAGACCTGCCAAGTAGGCCATGTACCGATCTGCTAAAGGAGAGGTATCGCAATGAATGGAGAACTGAGCCGAGTCATCAATTATTTGTAATCTTTCAATAAGATGTTCTAAATATTCATTAATGATTAGGTGATAATCTGTAGACCATGTATAGCGAGATAGATTGGATTGGCCTTTGTGTTCTACATGGTATGGGAATAGACAAACGATGGCACTTTTAGGTATGAATTGCTTCGTTCCTAGTAGCCTTGCTTCTACATCTACCGTAGTGAAGGGGCATGGGTTGCTTTCAAATAAAATAGTTCTGGCTTGTTCAGGCAGTGGCCATGAGGCAATTCCAAATTCATAAATATGTAATTCTTTGCAAATTTCCTGTAAATTTATATCTTTCATCGTAGATTTAGTGGTAAATAATTGGTAAAATAAAAGTATAAGAAATGCGTGAGATTCTATAGATCTTTATTATGTTTGTAGTTTGGTGATAACTGTATTTTTATAGTTAGCACCGTAATTCTGTTAGTATTAGTATACCATTGAGAGGACAGATTATGTTAGCATTTATGAAAGTATTACAACCGAAGACGGTGGAAGAGGCTTATGAATTAGCCACAAAGAACAAAACTGCTCCTATGCTAGCGGGAGGCTGTTGGCTGCGTCTAGGACGACGTACTTGGCCATCAGTGATTGATATGGCAGGTCTTGATTTGCGTTATGTTCGTGAAGAAGATAAGGAGTTTGTAATTGGCGCTATGGCGACACAAGGAGATGTGGAACGTTTTCAGCCATTACAACAATTCTGTGGCGGAGCCGTAGTTAAAGGCGTTAAGGAGATCCTTGGTGTTCAATTTAGAAATACTGCTACCATGGGCGGTTCTGTAGCAAGTAAATTTGGCTTCTCAGATATCATTCCTGCTTTATTGGCAGTACATGCAGACATCGTAACCTTTAAAGGTGGTCGTATGTCCATGCAAGACTATATGAAATATAGAGAACGTGATATTCTCGTGGAAATTCGCATCCCTAAAGTAGATGTACCTGTAGCTGTTGAAGCTCTTCGCATCTCTCGTGGCGACTTCCCATTATTAACAGGTGCTCTTCGCCATGACGAAAAAGGCGTTGAATTATACATCGGCACAAGACCTGGTACACCTCAATTAGCAGAAAAAGCAAGTGCTTTACTTTCAGAAAAAGGATTGTCTGCAGCAAAAGAAGCAGGTCAATTGGCATCTGAAGAGCTAGTTTATCAATCTAATTCCCATGCGTCCAAAGAATACCGCATGGAGATGGTAAAAGCAATGGTTCAACGCTTAGCTAAGGAGGTGGCACAATAATGGAACTCGTACTTAATATTAATAATAAAAATGTAACGGTTAATGTGCCAACTGATGAAATGTTGTTAGACACATTGCGTAACCTTGGTTATTATAGCGTACGTTGTGGCTGTGATACAACAAACTGTGGCCTTTGCACTGTATGGGTG
>CAKQBP010000268.1 GCA_934216375.1 uncultured Veillonella sp. | reverse complement strand
CTTGGTATGAGTACTCTGAAATAATCCTACCTACTACCATTGGGCTAAAGCCACCTACGGCGCGACCGATGTTAAATAACACGTTTTGAGCCGTTGCGCGAGCACTTGTTGGATAGGCTTCTGCCATTAAGGCACCATACCCACCCATCATACCATTTACAGAGGCCCCTAGAATAGCGCCGGCAAATAGCATAGCTGTTGGATCAGATAGTTGAGAATAAATCAAAATAGATGCCACAGCACATACTTGGAACAAGATAAATGTTGGTTTACGGCCAATTTTATCAGCCAATCGTCCGAATAACCAAATGCCGACCATCATACCACATACAGTTACGGCAGTCCACAAACCAGATTTTGTAAGGGAAAACCCTAATTGCTTACTCAAGAAATTAGGCAACCAAATCATAATACCGTAGTAACCAAAGTTTTGAACAGATGTTAAAATAGCAACACCTATGGAGGTCTTTGTAGTTCTTACATCTTTTACTAATAACTTGAATGAGTTCGTATGGGAATGTTCCTTAGTGTCTTTACTTTGAACAAAGATTTCTGGTTCATGTAATTTCGCACGGAAGATCCAGGCCACAAAGGCAGGAATAATGCCAACCATGAACATACCACGCCATCCAATATAAGGAAGTAATACGGGTGTTAACAGTGCTGCAGCCAATACGCCTAACTGCCAGCCGATGGCAACATAGCTTGTTGCCTTTGCACGGTGTTGTGCCGGCCATGCTTCAGCTGCTAAGGCCATACCAATGCCAAATTCACCGCCTAAGCCGATGCCGGCAATTGTCCGATATATGAGAAGATCCCAATAGCCTTGTGCAAAAGCACATAGACCAGTAAATACAGCAAATAACACAATAGTCCATGTCAACACACGAACACGACCAAACTTATCTGACAAGGTACCAAAGATAAAGCCACCGATTACGGCACCTACCAAGGTCCACGTCACAAGTGAACCTGCTTGACCCGTAGTCAAGCCTAAGTCCCCTGAAATCAAGGTTAGCATAAAGCCAAGAATCAAGAGATCAAACCCATCCATGGCATAACCTATAGATGAACCAATAACAGCTTTCCAACCGTATGAATTTACTTCTTTCATAGTCATTTCCTTTCGCTACTCACAGGTAACAATTAAAGAGAATATAATAATAAAATCCCCCTCATATAATCTCACCACTAATAAATTATACAGACTAATCATAATTGTGCAAGATGTGAGGGGGATTTTTATCAATATAAACAATAGATATTTAATTAATTACGTTCTTTAATTTCAATCTTAATAGAATTAAAGAATTCTTCAAATGGTACAGAACCTAATTCATCACCACCGTGTTTACGAACGTTAACTGTGCCTTCTTCAACCTCTTTATCGCCTACCACAAGCATGTAAGGAACTTTTGCCATTTGTGCTTGGCGGATTTTATAGCCGATTTTTTCACTGCGATCATCCACTTCTACACGTACATAGTCGCGGTGCATTTGTTTTGCCAATTTTTTAGCATATTCAACATGTTTTTCAGAGATAGGCAAGATTTTAACTTGTACAGGAGCCATCCATGTTGGGAATGCGCCTGCATAGTGTTCAGTTAAGATACCAATGAAACGTTCCATAGAGCCGAAGCATGCACGGTGAATCATGATAGGACGATGTTTTTGACCATCTTCACCAATGTATTCAATTTGGAAACGTTCAGGCAAGTTCATATCTAATTGAATAGTACCACATTGCCATGTACGACCTAAGGAGTCTTCGATATGGTAGTCAAGTTTAGGACCGTAGAAAGCGCCATCGCCAGGGTTAATTACGTAAGGAATACCTTTAGCTTCAATAGCATTGCGCAATGCTTCTGTAG
>CAKQBP010000267.1 GCA_934216375.1 uncultured Veillonella sp. | reverse complement strand
AAAAAGCATTCCGCCGCGCCGAAATGGATGTACTAAAAAAGGTTTGCTTATACCATGAAGCAGTGATTTCTGTGGGGGGTAATTTTCCTATTGAACATCGCACCTTAAAGGTATTAAAAAAATATTCTTATATCATTGGTATCCGAGCTGCGCAATTCCGGATTGTGAGTCGTGTGAATCGCCGCGTTGGGAAAAGACCAACTATGGACTATAATAATGTAAATGCCTTTGTACATGCTATGATACAATCGTGGAAGCCCGTGTATAAGCAGTGCGATTTTGTACTAGACACAACAAATGGTCGGACCTATGATTTCATACATCGTATCGAGGACGAATTAGAGGCCTCAGATGTGCAATTTAAAGCAAGACGTCAACCCAATGATACAAACGATGTGGATGCTAAAGTAGCATCTAGGGAAATACAATTTAATAATCATCAAAGTAGAATAAAAGAAGTTACTGAAGTAGTATCAGATAAAGTAATATCTAATAAAGTCCGGTATGATAAACGTTATAAAAAAAAGACTTCTTATCAAACGGATAAAGAACGTAAGGCAAATAGTATATCCAAAAAACGTACACCACAAGGGGGTAATGGATATGAGAAAAATCGCAATACTAACAAGCGGCGGCGACGCACCTGGAATGAACGCCGCCATAAGAGCGTTAACTAGAAAAGCTATACATGAAGGCTTTGAAGTGTTTGGCATTGAGCGTGGCTATTTAGGTATTATTGAGGAAAAGATATTTCCATTATCGAATCGAGACGTTGGTGGCATCATAACACAAGGTGGCACGATGCTGAAAACGGCTCGTTTTCCAGAATTTCAAAATGAAGAGATTCAACGCAAAGCTTATGATATTTTGGAAGCTCATGACATTGACCATCTGGTCGTTATTGGTGGGGATGGTTCCATGCGTGGTGCTACAGGTTTATCTAAACTTGGCATGTCCACCATGACCATTCCATGTACGATTGATAACGATATGGGTGGTACGCAATATACGATAGGATATGATACGGCTCTTAATACGGTAGTTGATGCGGTTGGGCGTATTCGGGATACCTCAAACTCCCATGAACGTGTAGCTATTGTGGAGGTCATGGGGCGCAAAGCTGGACATATTGCATTAAAGGCAGGCCTAGCTTGTGGGGCAGAAATAGTTTTGGTTCCTGAAAATCCAATGCCTTTACATGCGGTGTGTCGTCATTTAAAGGAAACACAAATTCGGGGTAAAGAATATAGTGTCATCCTCGTTGCAGAAGGTGCCTATAACAGCGGTGAGGTGAAAGCTTTCATCAAGGAGCATACGGAATTTGATCCTAGCTTAACCGTGTTAGGATACTTACAACGTGGTGGTGGTCCATCGGCATTTGATGCTATTTTAGCGGCTCGTATGAGTGAAGCCTGCCTTAATCTATTAATGAGTGGTGTCGATAACCGATTAGTAGGTTATATAGATGGTCATATCCGCGCCCTATCTTATGAAGAGGCAGAACGTCTTGAATTTCCAATTGATGAAAAGGATTATAGACTATTATCAATATTGAGTAGTTAATGGCCCGTAAGGGCCATTTTTTATATATCATAATTTATTCATTAATGAAATTATATTGCGTAAAAGCAATTGGTGCTGTATAATTTAAAAAAACTATATGTGTTGATATAGAATAAATGTCTTTTTAATATATCTTCATCTTAAAAAAAGGAGATCATAATGAAAGAGTTCTTACAAAAGCATCGTAAACGTATAGTAACAGGTGCTGTTGTTCTTTGTGTTCTTGGTGGCGGCACATATTACTACATGGATAGTCTAAATGCAAATCAAGCACAAACGTTATACACTACTGGCAAGGTTGAAAAGGGTGATGTAAAAACTAGTATCAGTGCTACAG
>CAKQBP010000266.1 GCA_934216375.1 uncultured Veillonella sp. | reverse complement strand
GTTATTAGCCACCAACACTAAGGCAGCTACCAAAGCGATTACATAAAGTTTTACGCCTAATTGTTTTTCAAAGATCATAGCTACAATAGTTAGAATCAATACGATAGCAGCAGTCCATTTTTTCCAAGATGGCACATGACTATAATCATCATTACCTTCAAAGGCACCATCGGGTTGATGACTTGGAGCATCTGGCAAGAAACATTTGCCAATAGTAGCATAAAATATGGTACCTACGATAAGAATTGGTAGACCTACTAAACCATAGTCAAAGAAACCAAAGGAACCTAAGCCAGCTTGTTGTAAGCCTGCTTGAGCAATCATATTACCAGGAGCACCGATAAGGGAAATATTACCACCCATAGCTGCAGCAAATACGAGGGGCATCAATAATTTAGTTTGTTTAAAGCCACTCTTTTTACAAATACCAATAATTACAGGAATCAGTACAGCAGCCGTACCAGTATTAGATAAGAAACCAGATAAAACACCTGTAATCATCATAACTGCGACGAGCAAAGATGTTTCAGTTTTAGCAAACTTATGAACTACATTACCTACACCTACTGCTACACCTGTTGCAAAGAATGCTTCACCAATAACAAACATGCCCATAAATAGTAAGACGTTGGGATCCACAAAACCGGCGAACGCTTCTTTAGCGGATAATACACCACTTAAGTGCAGGCCTACCGCCACAACCATAGCGGTAATAGACAATGGGATTTTCTCCCATGCAAACATGACGATGGCAAATACCAAGAAGCCAAGAGTTACCATTACACTCGTATCCATATATACCTCCCAATACGTGTAATATACCTAAAAAAGGGTACAAAAAAGGAGGATTGTACAAAATCCGTATAATCCCCCTATTAAGTTAATCTTCACAATAAGATTATTTAATGAAGTTTACATGTTTATATATGTCTTCTAACACTTCTTCTTTCTTCGCATTGTATTCTACTTTTTTATTTTCAAAGTAGTTATTACCTTCCGCATCGATGGATACGATAAGAGGTCCAAACTCTTTAACCTTAAAAGTCCATAAAGTTTCACACATACCCAATTCGCGCCAATTAGCAGACTCTACCTTTTCAACTTCTGTAGCAGCAAGAACTGCGTTCCCCGCTGGGAATACACAATGTAGTGCACCAAAGTCTTTACATGCACGCGCTGTGTCTAATCCCATCCCGCCTTTACCAACAATAAGGCGTACACCTGTTTTTTTCACAAACTCGTACTCAAATTTTTCCATCCGCATAGATGTAGTAGGTCCTACAGACACAACTTCAAACTCATTATCGCTTATAGTACGAATAATTGGTCCTGCATGGAGTATAGCACCATCTTTAATGTCAACTGGTAACGTTTGACCTTCTTCCACCACCCTGCGATGCCCCATATCTCTAGTAGTAGTAATATACCCAGTTAAATAAATCACATCGCCTGGCTTAATTTCTTCTAGATCAGATTTTTGAATAGGTGTAGTTAATATTTTCTTAGCCATTATAGTGTCACTCCTTTATGAGATTTAACTGTGCAATTACCATCCTTGTCAAATACGAGATCGCCGCGACGATGATTCCAACAACCTACACTAACAGCACAAGAAATAACAGATGGATGACGTGTACCATGTTCAATATTCACACCTAAAACAGTTTTATCCCCACCCATACCTTGAGGGCCAATACCAATTTTATTAATTCCATCTTCTAATAATTGTTCCATATAAGCAGCTTTTTCGTTAGGTGCTTTTGAAGATACAGGTCGCATTAATGCCTTTTTAGATAAACCAGCCGCAGTATCAATAGTAGTAGCAATCCCTACACCTACTAAAAGTGGAGGACACGCATTTAAACCATAGCTCGTCATCAAGTCGAGAACAAACTTAGCAACAC
>CAKQBP010000265.1 GCA_934216375.1 uncultured Veillonella sp. | reverse complement strand
CACAGTTTCATCGAAATTCATATCGCTAGAGTCTACAACCACTGCATCTTCAACGCATACAAGTGGAGACTCTTCACGATTTTTATCCATTTCATCACGACTAACAACATTCTTTTTAATTTCATCTAGTGTTTGCTCGTTTGATGTACCTTGTACTTCTAACCATCTACGTTTTGCACGCGCATCTACAGAAGCGGTTAAATAAATTTTTAGCTCTGCATTAGGTAATACGACAGAACCGATATCACGTCCATCTAATATAACTCCCCCAACGGCGGCCATCTCTTGTTGGCGTTCTACCAAATATTTTCGAACCCCTTTATAAGAAGCTATAGTCGATACATTATCATTAATTTGCTGCTGGCGAATTAATGATGTAACATCTTTCCCTTTAATATAGACCTTGCATGCTGTTGCAGTAGGCTCTAAAGTCAAATTTAAAGAAGGTAATAAAGCTTCTACAGCAGCTTGATCCTTAACATCGATTTGACTATCAAGAACTGCCCATGTAACACCGCGATACATGGAACCTGTATCGATATATAAATACCCTAATTCATTGGCCACTACTTTAGAAATGCTACTTTTACCAGCCCCAGCAGGACCATCAATAGCAATGGCAATTTTTTTAGTGTTCATAATAACCTCTATTCTTCATCACCGTGTACGGCATGCATAGCCGCCACATAGCCTGTGGAAAAGGCAGCTTGTAAATTATAGCCTCCTGTAAAAGCATCTATGTCTAGTACTTCACCAGCACCATATAAACCACCAATCAATTTAGACTCCATAGTTTTAGGATTAAATTCTTTTAATGAAATACCACCTGCTGTAACAATAGCTTCCGCTACAGGTCGTAATTCCTTAACAGTTACTGTCATATGTTGCAATACATGGCATAAGCGCAAACGCTCTTCCTTTGTAATTTGATTAATTGGTTTAGCCGGATTTAACTCAGCAAGCTTTATAACAATGGGAATAAGATTAACAGGTAGTAAATCCTTCATCCCATTAGACAATTGTTTTTTAGAGTATAAATCAAAATCCTTTTGCAAGCGCTTATCCAATACTTCTGCAGTTAAAGCAGGCTTAAGATTAATTTCAATGGTAATTTGAGGATTTTTCTTACGAAGCAACTTACCTACCGTGTGACTTAATGATAAAATTGTAGGCCCCGTAAGACCAAAATGAGTAAACATCATTTCCCCAAATTGTTTAGCTTGTACCTTACTTTTAGAAATTACGGATACCTCAACATTACGAAGACTAAGCCCCATAATTTCCTTTACCCACGTTTCGTTTGTAACGATAGGAACCAAGGATGGACGAATATCAGTAATAGTATGTCCCACTTTTTCGGCTAAAACGTAACCATCACCAGTAGAGCCTGTCAATGGATAAGATGCACCACCAGTACAAATAATAGCAGCATCACAAGCATATTGTTCCTTATCCGTTGTAACACCAACTACACGATTTTCCTGTACAGTAATCGATGTAACAGGTTCATTTAAATGAACTTGAACATTATACTTTTTTAGGATTTTCATAAAGATATTGCGTACTTCTAATGCAGAATCGGATTCAGGAAACACTCGTCCACCACGTTCTACTTTAGTTTTTAACCCCCAGCTATGCAATAGGTCCAGAAGATCTTCATTACTAAAGCGTTCATAGGCACCGTACAAGAACTTACCATTACCAGGCGTATTTTTTATAAATTCGGCCATATCTGCACTATTCGTAATATTACAGCGACCTTTACCGGTAATGCCCATTTTCTTGCCAACCATATTCATTTTTTCCAATAAGATGACGCGTGCTCCTTCACGGCCTGCTATAACAGCTGCCATTAGACCTGCCGCACCACCGCCAATGACTATGATTTGCTTCATGCCTTATCTGTCC
>CAKQBP010000264.1 GCA_934216375.1 uncultured Veillonella sp. | reverse complement strand
CCCTAAGGCATTCGACTTATGTAAGTAAGGAATTAAATTGTCTGGCATATCCATATTTCGAGCAAAGTCATCTGGTGCCATTTGAAATACTTTTGCAGCTTTACAAAATATTTGAAATAATCTACGTGAAGCATGACGAATTTCATCGTAAAAGTCGGATGAAAAGGCCTGCATAGACAATGACGGATACCGATCATCATACCCTTCATATTCCACGAAATTAAATATATTTCTATCAAGCTCATCAATATAGGATTTCATTGTTCACCCTTTCATCAGGAGGCACCGCTCGAAGTTCGAGCCCCTACACTACCAAAGCCATACTTTTCACCAATTCTATGTGCCCGACTACTCGTTTTAGTATTGTAACGATTTCTAGTCATCTCATTAATAGTCCTAGCCACTCTTGCACTATTAGATTTGCTAGCGCCTGTATTTGCATCAAAAGATGTAAGTGGCGATGTAGCACGATAGGTCATACTGGGTGCATCCATATATGCCGTTGGAGCTGAAAAGCCATGGAACGCATAGTAACCTACCGCCAAAGTTGGAATCAAACTGGCTAAGCCTGCATCCCATATAATATTGCCTTTCTCATCACGATGAAAGGTAACAGATTTTTCTGCATCATCATAGAGCGCAGTTTCTTTTCCATCACCGTGATTAATCAAGGTATAGCTTTTACCTTCATCATCAACGAGCCGTACTTCACCATTATTTAATTCTGGTTTAACCACATCACATAGGGCATAGCTAACATCATCCCAATACGAATAAGCGCCTACTAGAGCTGCTATAGATGTAAAGGCTATGGCTATGTAAACAGTATTCTTACTTGGTTCATACATATAATATTCCTTCGTTTGATTTCGTAACTGAAATCAATACTATATCAATCTTTTATTATATTTGATAACGTCTTACGACCCTGCTTATTCTTTAACTCCACCATATACGCATATCGTAACAATATTTCACTGTCATTTCTAATAGTCGCTATACGCCTATCCTCCGAATCTGACAAGTTTTTTAATTGCCCCACTTCAACATACGTAGTACCATTAACCACACTAATAACAGATACATCTTTAGTCGTATAAATGACAATCCACTGCTCAGGGGACTTAGTATCTTGTTTAATGGTATAAACCTTGCCATACACAGCATCGATAAGATCGATAGCCGTTGCATTTGGATCTTGCTTTGACGTATATACCATCAAACCGTCTTTTGTACCTTGCGGTTCATAATAATAGGAATCTTTAATGCGCTCTTCCATGGTATATGGGAATCCTACTTCATCACGCAATTCATGCCAAGACATATCTCCTATAAACAAGTATCCAAAAAAGAATAAAATGATTCCCCAACTCAGACCCAATCGTGTCCATTCTTTTCTCCTCGCTGCATTACGAATCTTTTTACTCACTGCTTGAGCAGCCTGATCTCGCCGTCGATGTACATCAGACAAACGAATCCGCTCACCTTGAGCCTGATCCGTCAAACCACCATGCCAGTCCTCAATAAAGAATACATAGGTTTTATCCTTTTTAATTGATCTATATTCTTTATAATCTGCTTCGTCGCCACTTCTAGCCTTCGATTGCCCCTCCACAGCTACGACACGTTCTATACCTTTATCATGTAGTCTATATCCTGCAGGAGGGGTTGAACGTAAAACTGTTTCAGAAAAAGTGCAATATTCTTTTTCACCGTTTACAATGGTAAGCCATTTTTTATCCGTCCCATTAACGGGCATAAGACCATATTCGGTCCAAGACTGAGCTCCTTTGGAAACACCTAGTTCTTTTTTATAATTTTCATCATTAAGATCATAACGTATTGTTTTATCAACGATAAACTCTTGATAAGAAATGACCTCCCCGACTACATATCGTTTTCCCTGAATCTC
>CAKQBP010000263.1 GCA_934216375.1 uncultured Veillonella sp. | reverse complement strand
AAGGTCAATACATCACAAAAGTACAACCTATGAAAATGGCTGCTATGGAAGCGTTGTGGGAAACACAAGATCCAGCACCATTCTCTTTAGTAGCTAACATTGATACTAAGGCACAAAAAAATACAAATGCTCTTGAAATTCCTGGTGGTTTATCCTTCTTGACTCAAAACTCCTTTACGTCTGGTAAGGTAGAAGGTATCAAAGACCTTCAAGCAAAAGCGGAGGCTCAATATGGCCCTGGCAACTATATTCCAGATGTTCCAGCAATCTTCTGGACATTCCGTGTCATGGTAGCATCCGGTTCTCTTATGTTACTTGTTGCCTTTGTAGGTCTTATCCTAAATGCAAAAGATAAACTTGTTGAAAATCGTACATTCTTAAAAATTATGTTCTGGATGTTGCCATTGCCATTCATCGCTCACTCCACTGGTTGGTTTGTAGCGGAAGCAGGTCGTCAACCATGGCTTGTATATGGTTTGCAATTGACTGCAGATGGTGCGTCTAAATCCGTAACGGCTCCAGAAATTATGACTACAATCATCGGCTTTACACTTGTGTATATCGTGGCTGCTATCGCGGCCATCTACCTTGCTGTAGAACACATTAAAAAAGGTCCGGATGGCAACCCATCTCATGATGTAGTTGAAAAAGAGGAGGCGAGATTATGGAATTAATTTTTAATAACCTTGAAGTGGTATGGTTTATCTTAATTACTGTACTATTCGCTGGCTTCTTCTTATTAGAAGGTTTTGATTATGGTACTGGTATTTTGTTACCATTCATTGGTAAAACTGACGTTGAACGTCGACAAATGATCAATGCCTTAGGTCCTGTGTGGGATGGTAATGAAGTTTGGATGATTACTGCCGGAGGGGCATTATTCGCATCCTTCCCTCACGTGTATGCTACATTATTTAGTGGATTCTACTTGGCTCTATTCTTGATGCTTGCAGCTCTTATTATTCGTGGTGTATCCTTTGAATTTCGTTCTAAGAGCCCTAATTTGTTATGGCGTAAAACATTCGACTACTGCATCTTCTTTGGCTCTTTGATTCCTGCACTATTGTGGGGTGTTACAGTAGGTAACTTGATTCAAGGTACTCCAATTGATGCAAGTATGACATATGTTGGTACTTTTTCTGATTTATTAAGTCCATACACCATACTTTGTGGTATTGCGTTCATTTTGGTATTTACATACCATGGTGGCTTATTTACTTCTATTAAAACAGCTGGTGCTGTTTCTGAGCGCGCTCGTGCGGCATCCTTGGTAGTAGGTGTTCCTACAGCTATCGGTGCATTAGCATTGGTAGGTGCAACTTACGTATATACAGATTTGTTTAATTCTGTATTAGCTGTAGTTTGCTTTGCATTAACTATCGTGTTCTTCCTCATTTCTTGGGGCGCAGCACGCACTCGGAATACAAAATGGGGGTTCCTATTCAGCTGTTTATCTGTTATTTCTGTAACAGCTGCATACTTTGCAGGTTTGTTCCCTCGCATTATGGTTTCTTCTTTGAATCCTGAGTGGAGCTTGACTATTACTAATGCAGCTAACTCTACTTACACGTTGACTTTGATGACTTGTGTAGCATTCGTATTTGTGCCAATCATTTTGGTTTATCAATCTTGGGTATATTGGACATTCCGTCATCGTGTAACAGAAAAAGACTTACACTATTAATAGAATAGCTTTATAACTCTGGTGAGTTGTAAAATTTAGGTCTCAATGTGAGGCGTGCCGTAGCGGCACGCCTCTTTTTTGTGGTAAGATGAATAATATTGATAAATTTAGATTCGCTGGGATCCACTTAGATTATATGTTAGCTTCATTTGAGTAAGATCTAGATAGAGGGAATCTAATCAATTTGATTTTATATTTTAGTACTTTTACCGTAGAGGATAATATGATAC
>CAKQBP010000262.1 GCA_934216375.1 uncultured Veillonella sp. | reverse complement strand
ACGAGGAAGCGATAGGTGTATATGCGCATTATGCATATACACCTATCAATTATATGAAAATAGAAATCATTCTCTTTTATTCTGTACAAATATACAGGATTTTATATAATTAAAGTACCGACAATAGAGTCGGCATGTCTTTTAAGGAGGTTGTAAACATTATGGAAACAAGAATTGAATACGATTCAATGGGACCAGTCGAAGTCGACGCTAGACGAATTTACGGACCTCAAACGCAACGCTCGTTCAATAATTTTAAGATCGGTGACCACCGCATCCCTATTGAACAAATCAAAGCGCTTGCGCTTGTAAAAAAAGCATGTGCTTTAACCAATGCAAAATGTGGTGCAGTAACTGAGGAAAAAGCGAAACTCATCGCTCAAGTAGTAGATGAAATCGTGGACGGCAAATGGGATGAAGAATTTCCGTTAACCGTATTCCAAACAGGCTCTGGCACACAAACTAACATGAATGTGAACGAAGTCATCGCTCACCGAGCTAAACAGTTAGATGAATCCAATCCGCTTCATCCTAACGACGATGTAAACCGCGGCCAAAGTACAAACGATACATTCCCTACGGCAATGCATATCTGTGCATACTTTGAAATTACAAAACGCGTAATTCCTGCATTGGACGGCCTTATCGGATCCTTTGAAAAATTGCAAAAAAAAGGGAAAGGCTTGCAAAAAGTTGGTCGTACCCACCTACAAGATGCTACTTTTATCATGGTAGATCAAGAAATTAGCGCCTTTGTGGACGGCCTAAAAACTGCCAAAACTATGCTCGTTCAAAATGCTGACCACCTCCTCGACGTAGCCCTCGGCGGTACTGCCGTTGGTACAGGTGTGAACACGCCTAAAGGCTATCTAGACGTTATGGAAACTATATTACCAGAGGTAACAGGCGCTCCATTCCGCGTGAAGAACAATAAATTCCAAGGACTTGCCCTCAAAGATGCGTTCATGATGGCTCACGGGGCACTCAATACGTTAGCTACTACACTATTCAAAATCGCTAATGATGTTCGTTTCTTAGGCTCTGGCCCTCGCTGTGGCTATGGCGAATGGCATCTTCCTGAAAACGAACCGGGCTCCTCCATCATGCCAGGCAAGGTAAATCCTACACAATGTGAAGCCTTGACCATGGTATGCGCCCAAGTATTCGGCCATAATACGACTATGACACTCTGTGCAGGTAGCGGTGCATTCCAATTGAACGTGTACATGCCTATCATGATCTATGACTTTGTTGAAAGCTGTCGCCTCCTTGCAGATGCTATGAATTCGTTCACAACACACTGTATCGACGGTGTAGAATTTGTACCTGAAAAACTCAACTTCTTTGTAGAACAATCCCTCATGATTGCTACATCCTTAACACCATACATCGGCTACGATAAGAGCGCTAAGGTTGTAAAAGAAGCGTACAAACGCGGTTGCTCTATTAAAGAAATCATCTTGGAAGAAAAACTAATGACCGAAGACGAATTTGCTGAAGCAGTTCGCATGAAATAAAACCTCTCTCATCTCTATGACATATCTGTAACATCCTCTCATACCTCAAATGAACGGAAAAAGCCCCGATACATTATGTATCGGGGTTTTCTAGTTATTATGCCACTCCATCAAAGAATGTAATGACTGTAATTTCTCGTGGACAGTTGATACGAATTGGGAACCAGTGTCCTGTGCCGTTATTAACGTAGCATACGCTTTGTTCTTCTACATAGCGACCTTTTGTATATGGTGTGCCTGTTGGTACTAACGGCATACCCATAAATACGATTTGACCTCCGTGGGTATGTCCAGATAGAGTCAACGGAATCTTTCGTTCAATAGATTCTTCGAAGAATTCAGGGTGATGAGCCAATAGGATAACAAAGGCATAGTCTGGAATTCCAGATAAAGCCTTATCAATCATAGCT
>CAKQBP010000261.1 GCA_934216375.1 uncultured Veillonella sp. | reverse complement strand
GTTGACGCCTGAGGTATGTGGTATGGGCGCCGGTATTTTCTTTATTGGCTATGTATTGTTTGAGGTGCCTGCATCATTAATAGCAGCTCGCTGTAATGCTATGCATTGGGTAGCACGTATTATGTTTAGCTGGGGCCTAGTATGTATTCTTATGACAACGATGACCACAGAGTTGGAGTTTTATATTTATCGATTCCTTCTTGGTCTATGTGAAGCCTCTTTATATCCTGTAATTTATTCGTTACTCATTCCAAATTGGTTCTTGCCAAAGGAACGTGCAAAGGCAATCTCCTTGATGTTAACATCGTTATTGTTCTCTAATATCATCGGTGGTCCATTGGCAGGTATCTTACTTGATACAACATTCTTTGGTCTTCATGGCTGGCGCACACTCTTCATCGTTGAAGCTATTCCAGCTGTTATCTTTGCTTTCATTTTTGCGTTCTGGATGAAAGAACGTCCAGACCATGCATCTTGGGTAACTGATACAGAAAAAGCGTATATCAAGGCTGAACTTGAAAAAGAGGAACAACAAAAGCAAGCTGTAAAGAAATATACTACATGGCAAGCTTTGAAAGATCCAAAAGTATTGCGTTTAGCATTAATCTATTTCTTATGGGTTATTGGTTTCTGGGGCTTTAGCTTCTGGATGCCTCAAGTTCTTAAAAGCTTATCTGGTTGGCCGCCAAGCGTAGTAGCATGGTCTATTGCGATTCCGATGTCTGCTGCATTACTTGTACAAGTATATTGTGGTTATTCCTCTGAAAAACGCAATGAAAAACGTTGGCATGTTGCTACTACATTGTTCATTGGTACTATTGGTTTCTTGGCAACACCACATAGTTCATCCCCAGAAATTAGCCTATTCTTTATCTGCTTAACTGCTGTAGGCGTTTACGGTGGCATGGGTGTATGGTGGACCATGCCAACAACCTTCTTATCTGGCGCTGCTGCAGCGGGGGCGATGGGACTCATTAACTCTTCAGGTAATATGGGGGGCTGGGTAGGTCCTTATATGCTCGGATTTATCAATGGTCACACTGGTAGCTTTGCTTATGGCTACTATGTAATGGGGGCTTGCATGTTCCTTGCTGGCCTATTAATTTTGACACTTCCAAAATCTATGGAGCATAAAGAGGATTAAGTAGAGCTATATTATAGATAACTAGATTATAGACAACTTAATAGAAAAATATTTAACGAATGCTTCAATGGTGTGATTTTGGATACTATTCAATTTTATGTTACAATTTACAAAATAGTATTATTTAAATTTGAGGAGACAGAATATTGAAAGAGTGTAGACCTAAGTTTGATAAAATTACATCATTTGATGAATTTAAAAAATATTATTGGTATCGTGATGAACTTTCACAAATATGTAAATCATTAGGATTAGAATATAGGGGAACAAAACAAGAACTCAATCATATTATTGAGCAGTACTTTAAAGGCGATTTAATTAAAAAATCATCAATAAAAAATAGAAGAAGGCAAGTGGAAACTATTACTTTAGATACACCATTACTTGAATGTAATTTTTCCTTTAATACGAAGTTTAGAGAATATTTCTCTGATTTAATAGGTGTTTCACGATTTAAATTTAATGCTGATATGGCTACTGCCTGGAGAAAAGTAAAAAGTGAAAAAAATACAAGCTTTACAATTGGAGATTTGCTGAAAGTATATTATGGTGAATCAGATTATGCAAAGTATGATAATTCGGTTTGTCAATGGAATCAATTTTATAAGGATTTTTGTGCAGATGAATGTAGTTGCAATTATTCGAATAAATTAAAAGTAGCATCTATTATTTGGAAAGAGGTTAGAGATTCAAAAAATGAAAAAATTTATTCAAAGGAGCTTTTAAGTGAATATGCATATAAATTAGAAGGGTATCGCAAGTAGAAGCAACTTGTCATTGCGGAGACGTATTA
>CAKQBP010000260.1 GCA_934216375.1 uncultured Veillonella sp. | reverse complement strand
CTATAAGACGGCAGAAACACTATATAATTTCTTCCGCATGTCCAATGTAGAAAAGCAAGATATTCTAAAATAAAAAGGCACCTATTGATAAGGTACACAGCAGTGTCATCTTCAATAGGTGCTTTGATTATTTTGCAATAGCGTTAGGTTTATAATGTTGTATGTAGTATGTGCGAAGTGTAAATAATATACCCGCAACTACTACGCTAGCCAACAACCCAATCCATACGCCAAATGGTCCATAATTAGGATTTTTGGCAAGGGTATAAGCTGTTGGGAAACATACGCCCCAATACGATACGAGGGAGATGTAAAGCACTATTTTTACATCCTTGTAAGCTCTTAGAATACCTTGTAATGGAGTACCGATGGCATCGATAGCGGCAAAGAATACGCCATATCCAAGGAATTGATAAATAAGTTCATATACTTCATCATCATTTGTAAATAGATCCGCAATATTATCCATATGAGTGAACGTAAAGGCACAAATGAGAACGGCTATGATGATGGCTAATACACGAGAAATATAAGAGTATTGGATAGCTTCTATTTTTCGTCCTGCACCGAGTTCATAAGCAACGGCAATGGTAGAGGACATGGCGATGCTTAATGGCAAGCAGTAGAATACATTAGTAAAGGAAATAACCGATTGATGAGCTGCTACTACAGCAGATCCAAAGTGAACCATTAAGAGCCCAGCAATGCTAAAGATACTAGCCTCAAAAAAGATAGAAAAACCTATGGGAATACCAACTTGTAATTGTTCACGGATATAGTGAAAATTCGGGCTATGGAAATCTTTATAGATGCGATAGCCTTTTAACTTAGGATGCAATAGAATGACTAAGCTAAATAGAACTAAGTTTGTCCAACAGGCACCAGCAATACCGTAGCCTGCGCCAACGCCACCGATTTCAGGAAAACCGTAATGTCCAAAGATGAGTGCGTAGTTTAAGAATACGTTAATCACAAAGCTTGTAAAGACAATGGCCATGGAGTAATGCGTTAATCCGTGAGAATCGACAGTGTTACGCAAGGTATTTACCCAGAGTAATGGGAATAAACCAAGTGCAAAGGCTTTCAGATAACTAATACATACCTCGGTGGCAGCCGGCTCAAGATTTAAATATGTCAATAAAGGGCGTAAGCCGAATATACCGATTAGTAAAATTAAAAATGCTAGTCCTGTACCGATGAAAAGGCCTTGATGAAAGATTATTGGAATATCATCTGTTTTCTTAGCTCCTAATAGTTGAGAAATAATTGGTGTGATACCCATTAATGTACCTTGTGCAAAGATATAGAAGAGGAGCCATAAATTATATCCCGTAGCAACACCAGCTAAATCAGTCGTACTATATTGCCCCGTTAAAAAGATGGCGATAAAGGTCGCCCCAATCAGGGAAAATTGAGTGATGCACATTGGAGTAAATAGTTTTATGAACAACCATAATTTTTGCGGTATAGAATATGTTTGATACATACTAACCTCCCTAGTAACGATATACTATACCATACCATAAAGTAGCTTAATTTAATAGCCAAAACCTAAGGGGAAAAGGAATTAAATTTATAAAAAAATAGAGCCCATATTGTGATTATGTAAGGGGAGAAATGACCTTATATAAACTATCTTATTTAATAAGAAAGAATTATGATAAAAACGTATATATATGTTGATAATTGAATTTTACACTACTTTACTATATCGATTATAATATATATACTATTGTTTTATTCTAAGGAGGATACATTGGACATCTTAACTGTACAAGGCTTATTAGCGATGCTTCAAATCATCGTTATCGATATCTTACTCGCTGGCGATAATGCCATTGTTATTGGCATGGCGGCTCGCAACTTACCCGCACATTTACAGAAGAAAGCGATTTTCTGGGGCACAGCTGGCGCCATTATTTTACGCCTTGTTATGGCA
>CAKQBP010000259.1 GCA_934216375.1 uncultured Veillonella sp. | reverse complement strand
TTGGATTAGCATTAGGGACACAATCTATTTTGAATGTCATGATTGCTATGCAATTCCGCCTCATTGTAGGGTTAATTCTTTGGATGTGCCACAATCATATGATCGGTATTATGATTTCAGGCCCAATTGCATCCGCCTTAGCACGGCTAACATTGTCTATTTATATTGGTAAGGCCGCATTACCTATGGTTGCCTTGGCAGTGCCTGGCATGATTTTTACAGTCATTATGGCTCCTGTATTTGTAAAAGTATTCAGTAAAATCCACAGTCAAGCACATCAAAATCATGTAATAAAAGGTAAGGTATCATAATGAGTGAATTATATAGTGTACGCATGCGTGCAGCACAAGGTGGTCCCCATGAAAAAGGGGGCCACCATATTTCTGGAGCAGAACGCATTGTGACCTTAAATCAAGTTGGAGCTATCGCTCAGTCTTTAGCCGAACGAGCGCTGCATCATAGTAAGGGGACAGCTGATTTTATTAATATTACAGTGGACTTGATTCCTTCAGAAACAATTACATATATAGAATGCTTAAAAGTAAATGAACATTTTGCTAATACTGTTGCTGAGGCGCATCAATTAGCTGTTGAACTTTTACAGGGCGCTGATATTACTGAAACTGCTGTTAAACATGCTATTTTACTATTAGAAGGTTTGGATTCATCTATGCGAGGTGCTATGTTGGTTGACGCAATTTCTGGTGAGCGCATAGATTCTGGTAACCGTGGTGTTCGCGTGAGTCATATGGATTCATTTGATTCGGAAAAACTAGGGGAAAATGAACATATGAGAGAGGCCTTAGTATTGGCTTCTAAAGTGCAATCTGCAGAGGGGATTGTAGGTGAATTATGTTGGTCTGATGATCCAGATTACACAATAGGCTACGTCGCTTGTAATGGTGTTTACCATCGCATCCCTAATATGAAGGGAATTGGATCTAATTTAGGGGGACGTGTATTTTTTGTTAAGCCGAATATTGATTTGGAAGGCGTAATTGAGTACTTGGAAAAAGAACCTGTACTTGTTCAGTGGTGATTGTATGTATAAATTCTTCCAAGAGCAATTAGATAATAAAATTAATAACCTAAATTTGCGCACATTAACGGAATATTGTCCTATAGACGCAGTACGTGTTAAAAGAAATGATAAAGAATATTTGATGATGGCGTCAAATAATTATTTAGGTCTTACTTTTGATGAACGTGTAATAGAGGGGGCTATTAAGGGAGCTCAACAATATGGTACTGGATCAGGTGGATCGCGTTTGGTATCCGGTACATTTCCCTTGTTTACAGATCTTGAAAGAGAACTAGCAAAATTTAAGAATACAGAAAAAGCTCTCGTCTTTAATACGGGTTACATGGCAAATGTAGGTACTATTTCTGCCATAGCAGATAAAAATATGACCATTTTTAGCGATGAATTAAACCATGCTAGTATTATTGATGGTTGTAGATTGAGTAAGGCTACTGTAAAAGCCTATAGTCACTGTGATGTAGAGAAGTTAAAGTGTTTACTTAAACAAGTAGATCGTAATGCACGTAAGCTCATTGTCACAGATGGGGTCTTTAGCATGGACGGCGATATAGCTCCACTAGATAAGCTCTACGAGCTTAGCCGTGAGTATAATGCTTTACTTATGGTAGACGATGCTCATGCGACGGGGACCATTGGTAACGGTCATGGAACGGCTGCTTATTATGGTCTCGAGAAAGAAGTGGATATTCAGCTAGGTACATTGAGCAAATCGTTAGGTTCTGTTGGCGGCTATGTAGCTGCTAATAGCACCATCATTGATTATCTTGTGAATATGAGTCGTAGCTTTATATTCTCCACTGCATTATCTCCTGCTGACATAGGGGCAGCCCTGGCTGCGTTGCATTTTATTGAGTCTGATACATATGTTTTAAGGCGACTACAAAATAATGTGAACTATAT
>CAKQBP010000258.1 GCA_934216375.1 uncultured Veillonella sp. | reverse complement strand
GGTTATTTTCTCTGTAGATGGTGAAAATGTATACTCTAAAATGAAATTTGAGTCTGGTGTACACCGTGTACAACGTGTACCTGCTACAGAAACACAAGGTCGTGTACATACGTCTACCGTTACAGTAGCGGTATTACCAGAAATGGAAGATGTTGATATTGAAGTTAATGAAAAAGACTTAAAAATCGACACGTATCGTGCGAGTGGTGCAGGTGGTCAGCATATCAATAAAACAGAGTCTGCTGTTCGTATTACACACTTACCATCTGGTATCGTTGTAGCGTGTCAAGATCAACGATCTCAATTACAAAACCGTGAAAAAGCTATGCGTGTATTGCGCGCTAAATTACAAGACCAAGCTGAACAAGCGGCCATTTCTAGCATGGCAGCAGACCGTAAGAGCCAAGTTGGTACAGGTGACCGTAGTGAACGTATTCGTACCTATAACTATCCACAAGGACGCGTTACAGATCATCGTATTAACTTAACATTATATAAATTAGATGCTATTTTAAATGGCGATCTTGATGAAATTATTCAAGCCTTAAATGCTGCAGACCAAGCGGCAAAAATGCAGGAGGCTAATACAAATGCATAAGGAGATTTGGACAATCGGTCGTATTCTCCAGTGGACAGAGCAGTACTTTCAAAGCAAGGAGATGGATACACCTCGACTTGATGGGGAAGTACTGCTTTCTCACGTTTTAGGTAAAGATCGGATTTATCTATATACCCATTATGACCAACCGCTTATTCAAGACGAGCTCGATGCCTTTAGGCCTCTCGTTCAAGAACGGGCTAAGGGGCATTGTGTAGCGGCTATCATTGGGGAAAAGGACTTTATGGGGTTGACCTTTAAGGTGAATGATAAGGTATTGATTCCACGACCTGATACGGAAACCTTGATTGAGCATGTACTAGGTACTTATCCAAAAGATAGTAATGTGCGTATTCTTGATGTATGCACAGGCCCTGGGACAATATTATTAAGTCTATTACATTATTTGCCAAATGCTAGTGGTGTTGGTTTAGATATCTCCACAGATGCTTTACCGGTGGCACGCGAAAATGGTGAGTCCTTTAATTTAGCTGACCGAGTACAGTTTATGGAATCAGATATGTTCTCCACTTTATATGGAAAAGAGGAGAAATTTGATCTTATTGTTTCTAATCCTCCATACATTCGAACTGGTGATTTAAAGATGTTGTCTCCAGATGTATTAAATGAGCCTCATATTGCATTATTTGGTGGAGAGGATGGGCTTCAATTTTATCGAATCTTAGCTAAAGAATGTAGAAATTATTTAAACGCTAATGGCCGTGTGGCGTTTGAAGTAGGCTTTGACCAAGCAAAAGAGGTAGGTGCTTTATTGCAAGAAACAGGTCAATATTCGAATATTCAATTTATAGCTGACCTCGGTGGTCATAACCGGGTAGTGACAGCTGTATATGAGGGCTAATATGGATACTAAAATCATTACAAATCCATCAGAACAAGATATAGATACGTTAGCCCGTGCTTTGCGCAATGGTGAATTGGTGTCTATTCCTACAGAAACTGTATATGGATTAGGTGCAAATGGTCTAGATCCAGAGGCGATGGATAAAATCTATGCTGCCAAAGGACGGCCTTCTGATAATCCACTTATTTTGCATGTTCCTAATAGTGAAAGCATAAAACCTTTGGTAACAGAAATTTCTGCTACGGCGCAAGCCTTAATGGATACATTCTGGCCAGGGCCATTAACGATTACATTGCCTAAATCTGATTTAGTGCCAGATCGTGCAACAGGTGGTTTATCTCGTGTGGCGCTTCGGTGTCCTGATCATGAGGCATGTCGAGTATTATTAGAGCGTGCAGGCATACCTATAGCGGCACCTAGTGCCAATATTTCAGGGCGCCCAAGTCCAACTACTGCAGAAGATGTATATAATGATATGAATGGTCGCATTTC
>CAKQBP010000257.1 GCA_934216375.1 uncultured Veillonella sp. | reverse complement strand
GCAATACGTATACTTTTGGATCCATTTCTTTACCGTTTTTCAAGATATACTCTGCAGCAAGGGCTTGCATAGCAAATGACAAGTCCATAATTTCTGCAGGGTGACCATCGCCAGCTGCAAGGTTTACTAGACGGCCTTCAGCCAATACATAGAGTTTACGACCATCAGACATAGTATAGCCTTCGATGTTTTGGCGAACCCTTTCGTGGCTTACAGCAAGTTCAGTAAGATCAGAAACATTCACTTCGCAGTCAAAGTGACCAGCATTACATAAGATAGCTTTATCTTTCATCACTTTGTAATGCTCTTTTACAATAACATCTTTACAACCTGTTACAGTACAGAAGATATCCCCAACCTTAGCGGCTTCAATCATAGGCAATACTTTGAAGCCATCAAATACAGCCTCTATAGCTTTAATTGGATCTACTTCAGTTACATATACGTGTGCACCAAGGCCTTTTGCGCGCATTGCAACGCCTTTACCACACCAGCCATAACCAGCAACAACAACGTTCTTACCTGTGACAGTCAAGTTCGTAGTGCGCATGATACCATCCCAAACAGACTGACCTGTACCATAGCGATTATCGAAAAGATATTTACAGTAAGAATCATTGACAGCAATCATAGGGAATGTTAATTGTTTAGCGTTCTCTAATGCATATAAACGATGTACACCTGTTGTAGTTTCTTCACTCCCCCCTAACAAACGTTCTTTTGCATCTTGACGTGTAGTATGTAATAGATTTACTAAATCACCACCATCATCAATGATAATATGTGGTTTATGATCAAGTGCTTTATGGAGGAAGTTAAAATATTCTTCATCAGTACAATCGTACCAAGCATATACAGTAATGCCCATATCTACAAGACCTGCAGCTACATCGTCTTGTGTAGACAACGGATTGGAGCCCGTTACAATTACATCTGCACCACCGCGTTTTAATACAGTCGCAAGGTATGCTGTTTTTGCTTCCAAGTGAACACTAACAACAATTGTTTGGCCTTTGAAAGTTTGTTCTGCTTCAAAGCGGTCACCTAATGTGTTTAATGTAGGCATAAAGTTAGAAACCCAATCAATTTTTTTGCGACCTTCTGTTGCTAAATTTATATCTCTAATTAAAGATTGCATAATATCTCCTTTTACTCATACAAGTAGATACAATAAAATAAATGGTTGATAGTAAATCTACTTAGATTTATTGATACTATATAATTTTGTTAATATCGTTGTAGATGCTTACTTATATAGATAATATATTTCTTATATATAGAATGCTTAATAAGCTAATCATTAAGATAATAGGCTATTTAGATTCTACAATCTGGCGTAGCTTACCAATTGACTCTTCATAATTTGGAGTCAATACTCCCTCTTCGGTGATAATCGCTGTTACAAGTTCATGAGGTGTTACATCGAATGCAGGATTAAGTACACCAATACCACTAGGGGCTGTTTGAACACCGTGTAAAGCGGTTACTTCATCATCGTTGCGCATCTCAATAGGAATATCTCCACCATTTTCCAGAATAAAGTCAAATGTACTATAAGGAGCGGCTACATAGAACGGAATATTGTGGAATTTAGCTAGTACAGCCACACCATAGGTACCAATTTTATTGGCTACATCTCCTTTTGTAGTGATGCGGTCAGCACCGACGATAACGGCATCAATTAACCCATGTTGCATCGCATAGGCTGCCATATTATCTGTTTCAAGAGTAATAGGAATACCATCCTCGTGAAGTTCAAAGGCTGTAAGTCGAGCACCTTGTAATAATGGACGTGTTTCATCAGCATACACGCGTTCCAATTGTCCATTTTCATGTAATTTACGAACAACACCAAGAGCTGTTCCTAGACCACCTGTAGCTAGTGCACCAGCATTACAATGAGTTAAGATGCGAATATTCTTTTTACCTTCAAATAATGTAGAACCTGCTTCGGCCATACGTCTAT
>CAKQBP010000256.1 GCA_934216375.1 uncultured Veillonella sp. | reverse complement strand
GTCCTTACCAGCCCAATCCAATCCATTTAAGCCCCCTTGCTGCCATACCAATAGCCATGTCCCAATCTAATTGCCCTTGCTTGCAACGATTACGACCACGACCTAAGAATAATAATGGAATATATTCAGTTTCTCCATACATGGAAATTATACCTTCCATATCTGTCCGTTCTTCATTTGTTATAGATTCTAACCCATACATCCGAATTCCCTGTATCTCATCTATACCAAAGTCTTGTAATCTCACTCCTAACTTATCCATAGCTTCAGCTACATCGCTACTAGTAATAGGTACAATACACTCTTGAATGCATATATCATTCCACCAAAGCCATAAATGCATGGCGCCTTCTTCCACAACACCTGTTACAGTACCGCTGCGCCGCATCAAGCAATAACAAATAGGAATAGGCCAAAAATCGATAACATCTACTGGTGCATACGTATCTCGTATGCCTTGTTTTAACAGTTCAAGAGAATGTCGATCTACAGCTACCATAAACATATGATAATTATGGCGTGGATATTCTCGACGACAGGCATCCATTTGGAAACTATCCCCATCAAAGTTAAAGTAGTCCTCTACATTCCACTTTATGAATTCCTTCATATCAAAATCGTGAGGATCATAGGGTGCCACATGCATTTGTGTATCGATATTAGCTACAATACTATAAGCACCTTCGTCTAAATCATAAGTTTCAATAAATTTTGTAACGTCTTCATCAATAGGGCCCGTACGCTTCATCTCCAACGCATCGGTAATGACCATTGTTTTATTTTCTATATGGGCGGTAACACATATAATATGTTCATCAGTTATACATACTCCAGAATGTATTTTCTTTTTTCGTTTCATAGAATCACCTCAATAAGGTTTTACCTTTATAACATGCATATGTTTTTCTTTATCTACGGTCACATACATATGTACACGACTCACGATTTCACTATTCTTCAGTTTTCCATAACTCATAATATGACGCGGATTATCTGTTGAGCTGTCCGCTTCAATAGTAATCTCTACATTTTCATCATCTATTACAACTAGTTTATTTTGAAAGTCCCATACATTTCCTAATTTACAATAGCCAACAAACCAATGAGCACCTCTTTGTGCCGCGTAATGAGCTTCTTCCAAATGCAATTCATCTACCACATTACTTTCACATATTTGTCCTATACGAAGCCCCATAAAAGCTAATAGTAATAAAAAGGACATCGTAAGTATCGCTATATATGTAATAAAGCCCGCGTTATGGGCTCCTATGTTCATGACTTGTCTCCTCTTTACTTTTATACCAATCATAAATAGCACTCTGTCCAATAGAGACCTCATATATGGTTAGTCCTCCATAACCACTTGTATATTTCCTATCATTAACAAAACGATTGTTAATATACCATCGCAAATGCACGGTCCCATTAGTATCTACACTAAAAGGATATTCCTGAGTATAGCCCACATTTCGTTTATCCTTAGTTCCTACAATTCGACTGCCACTGACAGGCTGCAAGCTACCATCTGTTAATTTTCTGTATAATGCATGACGTTGTACAGTTAAGGTTGTACGTTTTGTATCGTGAATATATAAACTCTTATTATGGTCTTCTACAGTAACCTTCACAGGGTTCCATATCATTTGAGCCACAACCATCCGCCGTGTATATCGACCATCCTCCATCATAGCTACACTATCCAGTAATTTAGCATCCCACATAACTGCATAGAATACGATGCCTAACAATATGGTAAGAACTATGACAGAAATCGTCATACTAATGAGCGTAGAATACAAAATAAATCCCATATTATTTCTATTCTTACTATTATTTTTCTTGTTATTATTTTTATTCTTATTTGCTATAGGATTCTGCTTATATTCTTTGTTCTGTCCAATTACCTTTTCTATATCCTCGCCGTTCAATGTATGCCCTCCAAATCAACTGATAGAGAGTAGACAACAGATT
>CAKQBP010000255.1 GCA_934216375.1 uncultured Veillonella sp. | reverse complement strand
TATCTGCCACAAAAGAGGCAGGTCAATTGGCATCTGAAGAACTAGTGTATCAATCTAACTCTCATGCGTCTAAAGAATATCGCATGGAAATGGTAAAAGCAATGGTTCAACGCTTAGCTAAGGAGGTGGCACAATAATGGAACTCGTACTTAATATTAATAACAAAAATGTAACTGTTAATGTGCCAACTGATGAGATGTTGCTAGATACATTGCGTAATCTTGGCTATTACAGTGTCCGCTGTGGCTGTGACACTACAAACTGTGGCCTTTGCACTGTATGGGTGGATGACGAAATTATTTTGTCCTGTGCATACCCTACATTTCGTGCGCCAGGCCATAAAATTACTACATTAGAAGGCTTACAAGAGGAAGCTGAATTATTAGCGGCTTGTATCGCAAGTGAAGGCGCAGATCAGTGTGGTTTTTGTACAACTGGCATGATGATGAGTGCTATCAATTTGAAACGTAAAAATCCAAAGGCTAGCGATGATGAAATTCGGGAGTACCTCATTGGTAACCTATGCCGTTGTACTGGCTATGAAGCACAACTTCGAGGGGTTCGTAAATTCTTAGAAGGAGGCCTATAATGAAAAAGCACATTGGTAAATCTTATGACAAAGTTGACTACAAAGGTATTTTGACGGGTAAGCCGTCTTATACAGGCGATTTTGTTCCTAAAGATGCACTCGTTATTAAGGTTCTTCGTAGCCCTCATGCCCAAGCGCGCATCAAATCTATTGATACATCTAAAGCTAAATTGATCCCTGGCATAGAAGCTATTTTTACTTATGAAGATGTGCCTAATACGCGATTCACATTAGCAGGTCAAACATATCCAGAGCCATCCGCTTATGATGCGCTTATCTTAGATCCTGTAGTTCGCTACGTTGGTGATGAAGTAGCTCTTGTAGTAGCTAAAGATGAGGCTACCGTATTAAAAGCTATGCCACTTATCAAGGTTGAGTACGAAGTACAAAAACCTGTGCTTGATATGCATACAGCTATCGATCATGAAACTATAGTGCATCCTGAAGACGATATTCACAACAATATCCCTGTAGGTCAAGATTACAAACGCAATATTTGCGTATCTTACCATAAGCGCGTGGGCGATATTGAAGCGGAACTTGCTAAATGTGATTACGTGGCAGAAGGTACATACTTTGACCAGGCCACACGCCAAACAGCGATGGAACCATTCCAAAGCTTTGGATATATAGATGCGCTAGGTCGTGTAGTTATTGTATCCTCTACGCAAATCGTATTCCATGTACGCCGTCACATCGCTCGTGCACTCGGTATTCCG
Source organism: uncultured Veillonella sp. (assembly GCA_934216375.1). Taxonomy (GTDB): domain Bacteria; phylum Bacillota; class Negativicutes; order Veillonellales; family Veillonellaceae; genus Veillonella. The sequence continues at coordinate 728 of CAKQBP010000255.1, read as the reverse complement.
GCTACAAAAGTCCGTGTTATTAAACCTCGTATCGGTGGCGGTTTCGGCTCTAAACAAACGGCTTGTACAGAAATTATGACGGCCTTTGTAGCGTGGACATTGAAAAAACCTTGTTATCTCTTATACGATCGTACAGAAGCACAAACTTGCTCCACTACACGTCATGCTCGTGAATGGAAAATCCGCGTAGGTGCTACAAAAGATGGCATTATTAAAGTTATTGATATGGACTCCATCACAGCCGCTGGGGCACATGCAACTCATTGCTTCACTACTACAACGGCTGGCGAACATAAATCTGTACCTTTGTACAACAAAGCGACTGCTGTTCATTATGGTACAGAAGGTGTGTATACTAATCAAACTCCGGGTGGTGCTTTCCGTGGGTATGGTGCAACAGAAGCATTGTGGCCATTAGAATGTGCAGTAAACCAGTTAGCTGATAAGATGGGGATTGATCCAGCTGAATTACGTCAGAAGAACTTAATAGCGGAAGGTGAACAAAGCTTAGTATATGCTCCAGATGAATATCTTGATTCTGGTCTTTTCCAAGATACTGTAAATCGTGTAAAAGAAATGGCTCGTTGGGATGAACGCCCTCATTCTTGGGACATCGATGAGCGCTATCGCGGTGGACTTGGCATGGCTTTAGCATTACAAGGCTCTGGTGTCGCAAATATCGACGTAGCATCTGTTGAAATCCGACTTGGTGACGATGGCAATTATAC
>CAKQBP010000254.1 GCA_934216375.1 uncultured Veillonella sp. | reverse complement strand
GATGAATATAAGAAACATATAGAAAAAGATGCTGCTTTAGAGCGTCGTTTTCAACCTGTTCAAGTAGGAGAGCCCAACGAAGAGGATGCTCTTGAAATTTTAAAGGGCTTAAGAGATCGGTATGAAGCTTTCCATAAGGCTAAGATTACAGATGAGGCATTAACAGCAGCTGTGTCTTTATCTAGCCGATATATTACAGATCGATTCTTGCCTGATAAGGCTATCGATGTAGTCGATGAAGCTGCATCTAAGGTTCGTATGAAAGTATTTTCTGCAGCACCTGATGTTAAAGCATTAGAGGATCGCCTCAATACAGTTAAGAAAGAAAAAGAAGCTGCTGTTACGTCTCAAGATTTTGAAAAGGCTGCAAAGCTTCGCGATGAAGAAAAATCACTTTTAAAAGAAATTGGTGATAAAAAATCTGTCGCTAAAGAAAAAAGCGATCAAAAGTTAATAGTAACAGAGGAAGATATAGCTACTGTAGTAGCGCAATGGACAGGCATTCCAGTAGCTAAAATTGCAGAAGAAGAGTCTGAAACCTTACTTCATTTAGAAGAAGAACTTCATAAACGCGTAGTAGGTCAAGATGAGGCTGTTACCGCTGTAGCTAAAGCTGTACGCCGTGCAAGGGCTGGATTAAAAGACCCAAAACGTCCTATTGGTTCTTTTTTGTTCCTTGGGCCAACAGGAGTGGGAAAAACTGAGCTAGCTAGAGCACTTGCATCCTCCTTGTTCGGCGATGAATCTGCTATGATTCGACTTGATATGTCTGAATATATGGAAAAACATACTGTATCTCGCTTAGTGGGGGCACCTCCAGGCTATGTAGGTTATGAAGAGGGTGGTCAGTTAACAGATGCGGTACGTCGCAAACCATATAGCGTTATTCTCCTCGATGAAGTGGAAAAGGCGCATGCAGATTTCTTTAATATCTTGTTACAAGTTCTTGATGATGGTCGTCTTACTGATAGTCAAGGTAGAACTGTAGATTTCAGAAATACAGTTATAATCATGACAAGTAATTTAGGTGCTAAAGCTTTACATAAGAACTCTCCAGAACTTGGTTTCTTAGCAGCTAAAAAGGCTGATTCTAATGTAGATGAAAATAAAGGAATTGATTTTAAAGAGGCTAAGAAGTCGGTAATGGATGCGGTGAAACGTCATTTTAGACCTGAGTTTTTAAATCGTATTGACGAAATGATTGTGTTCCATCCGTTAACAGAAGAGGACTTAAAAGAAATTGTAACCATCTTGATAAGCGATGTTACAAAACGCCTTGAAGAACGTGATTTGCACTTAGAAATCACTACAGAGGCTATGAAATTACTCGTTAAGGAAGGCTCTGATTTTACAATGGGGGCTCGACCATTAAAACGTGCTATTCAACGTTTAATTGAGGACCCAGTGTCGGATCTTATTTTGAAAGGAGATGCAAAAGAAGGTAAAATTATTAAAGCAGATGCAAAGGATAACGATCTTGTTGTATCAATATGATAAAAATACAAATTATACAGTTAATGACTACCTTTCATATAAAAAATATAAGTTAAATGGTATACTATAAAATGATGATAGTTAACCATGTAGTAAAATTATGCATAAAAGGTCATGAATGGTTATCATTCATGACCTTTCTTTTTAAATGTATTGAGGTGTTATGGCAAAAGCAAAATCTGTATTCTTTTGTCAAAATTGTGGGGCTGAATCCTCTAAGTGGATGGGCCGTTGTCCACAATGTGGAGAATGGAATACATTAGTTGAAGAAATCATTAAAGAAACTAAACATAGTCGAACACCTTCTCGAGGTGTTGGAAATCAAACGGCGAAACCTACCGCCTTGCCAGATATCGAAATTTCTTCTATTGCACGCGTATCTACAACCTTTGGTGAAATTGACCGCGTATTAGGTGGTGGCATAGTGCCTGGTGCTCTAATGCTTTTAGGTGGTGATCCTGGTATTGGTAAATCTACTCTGTTACTACAAGTATCCCAGAAGGTAGCCGATACAGTAGGAGCAGTTCTTTATGCATCTGGTGA
>CAKQBP010000253.1 GCA_934216375.1 uncultured Veillonella sp. | reverse complement strand
GAGACACCGTATCTGCTAGTGGTGTAGTATCACCCATATGAATTTCATAGCCTACTAATTCCTCACCACTGAAAGTACCATTTAAAAATTGTAAATTAGATGCATTGAATTGTACTTGATGGGTAGTTTTTTGATCCTTCATTATCGTGGAGGATTCAACAAGGCCAAGTCCTTCGATTTCCTCAATATCACCTTCCATATGATGCGGATCATAAATAGTTTTACCTAACATTTGGTTACCGCCACAAATACCGATAACAGGTATACCTTGGGCAGCTAATTTTTTTATTTCATCAGCAAAGCCCGTATCACGTAAATACGTCAAGTCAGCCAATGTATTTTTAGAACCTGGTAAAATAATTAAATCTGGCTTTCCAATAACATCTCCAGGGCCTACAAAACGGACTGATACATCTGGCTCATAGTTAAGTGCATCAAAGTCTGTAAAATTTGAGATTTTAGGTGTTTGCATAACTACGACTTGAATATCTTTAGGCCCACTATTGCGTTTGTTCTCTAATGCAACGGAATCTTCTTCATCAATATCAAGGTTTTCAATGGCAGGAATAACACCTACCACTTTTTTACCCGTTTTTTCTTCAATGAATGTAAGAGCTGGTTCTAATAGTTTGATATCACCACGGAATTTATTGATAACGATACCTTTAATAAGATCTCGTTCTTCTGGTTCTAATAGTTCTAAAGTACCAACGATAGATGCAATAGCACCACCTCGGTCTATATCTGCAATAAGATATACTGGGGCTTGAGTCATCTTAGCAATACGCATATTTACAATGTCATTTGCTTTTAAGTTGACTTCTGCAGGACTACCAGCACCTTCGATAACCATCATATCAAAATTTGAGTCTAAGAAATCGATAGACTCTTTAACTTTATCGAGAGCTGTTAGTGAATATTTAGTATGATATTCCTTAGCACTATATACACCAACAGGCTTTCCCATCAAGACAACTTGAGACGATTGATTACCTGTAGGTTTTAATAAAACAGGATTCATTTGAACTATTGGATCAATGCCCGCAGCTTCGGCTTGAGCTACTTGAGCACGACCAATTTCATCGCCCCATTTTGTCACATAAGAATTGAGGGCCATATTTTGTGCTTTAAAAGGAACGGTCTTAAAACCTTTTCTATAAAAAATACGGCATAATGCAGTACAAAGAATACTTTTACCTACATTAGAACTCGTTCCTTGAAACATGATTTTCTTAGCCATTTATATGAACCTCCTGTGATTTCAATTCAATGGTAACACCACTAATTGTTAAATAGAGTTTATCTGCAACAGAAGCTACTGCTCGATTCACACGACCAGCAATATCTCTAAAATATCTAGCCAGTTTATTATCCGGCACAATACCTAACCCAATTTCATTGGTCACAAATATAACCGTTTTACCTTCACATGATTGTATCGAGTCTAATAAAAGGTTTAGCTCTGACAGTATTGTCTGTTCTAACCGATTGGCATCTTCTTGTCCACAAATGGAGCCATGGGCCATCATGTGGTTGGTAGTAAACATTGTTAAACAATCTATAAGAATTACATCGGCTGATTTACTGATATTTTCCCATTCATCAGCTAAATGTAAAGGTACTTCAAAATTATTCCATATTTCTCCACGGCGCTCTTGATGTTTTTTGATGCGATCCACCATTTCCTCATCAAAAGCTTGGCTCGTAGCTACATAAGCTTTTGAACCTTTTGTAGCCAGTGCTAAACGTTCAGCAAATTCACTTTTTCCACTGCGTGCCCCACCGGAACACAATATAATTTGTGATTTCATAATGCACCTATACAAGAATTTATAATTTCAGTATCATTATAAGTATAACAAAGGAGCGATACTATGGAAATTATGAATATGAAACTAAAAATGATGGCTACGCTATGGGATAATACATATCGTGTTGCCATCGATGACGGACAAGGTAAATATATTGGTACTGCACGAGTAGTAGTGAATGTTCCTCTACCACCAGAAGCTTTACCTGAAAATGCACCGCAAGTTGAAGCACAACTATTAGTA
>CAKQBP010000252.1 GCA_934216375.1 uncultured Veillonella sp. | reverse complement strand
GATATGACCGATATCAGTAGCTTGCATATACACGCGACGCGTATCGTAGTTAGCATCTGTACGATAAATACGATATACATGCTCTTGAACTTTTACCTTCATATATACTACATTTGTCGCTTCAGAGTACGCAGCATCTACGATTTTACTACCTTTTGGTAAGTCTTCAAGCTTGGTATCTACTTCATGGTCTGGATCATCCGCATTGAGACGGGCCATAACTACCTCTCTAGAGTCATATAGACCCATGATAGCATAGTTACGGTCAGGCATCCAACTAAAGTAACTAATAGAACGGCCCTTCAAATCAATCGTTGTAGGCTTACTTTCATTAGCCTTGTAAATTTTCAAAGAGTTTTCTGTAACAACCGCCATGAATTGACGGTCATAGGATACATATTTAGTGCCTTCCTTCACATCAGGGAAGTTTTTAGTATCATCTTTTGATGCGCCTGCTACGTTAAATTCTGTAGTCGGCGCAAACATATATTGATCAAGGTATAGGTATACCCCACCTTGCAGAAGAATACCTACCGCAAAGGCGCTCAGTACACGCGTAAAAGGTTTCATCTGTCCTCCTATTTCACGATAAACGCCGTTGGGATCATGCGTTCCCCTAACAAATCGGCTGGTTTATTTACTACTTTACCGTTAAGGTACAAAGTAGAACTAGAACCGCCATCTAAATTTGCTGCAATGTAGCAACCTTTTTCAAAAAGAATATCTTGTACGTCACGCAAGGTAGCACCAATGGAGTACCCTGGTTGACGACCATCGATTACGAGGAATAGCACTGTACCATCTTTCTTTTGACCAATAGCAGTACGAGGGCCTACACCCCAGCCACCATCACCTTCGGTAATCATCTTCTTACCATCAACGATAAGAGGCGGACCAAAGGTAATACCTTCCATGGCTTTCATATCACTAAGCTGAGTTTTATCATAGTTACCAGCAATAAGGTTACCAGATTTAGAGAAACCAACAAAGTCTACGTCTTCATCAGGGCCTACATCCTTACCGATAACGTACTCACCGTCATGCAAGATGAAACCATATGGCAAACGGCCTGTACCAGTACCATTAGGGTCGTGGAATCCACCGCCATTAATCGCTGCTACAGCATTATTCATTTTCGCAATATTACTTGTAGTATCGCCTTTTTCTTGAATATTAGCTGCTGTGCCTACTTGGATACGACGAGGATCAGGAATTTCTAAAATATAGCCTACATAACGAGCAGACTGGATTTTTTCAAGATTTAAAGTCTTATCTTCACGAGCATTAAATTTGAACAAATCTTGGCTTTTAACAACCCCTACAGTCCCCAAAATAGCTTGTAATTCTTCGTCATTAAACAACCACGTAATGTAATGAGGATGGCGAGATTGTAAGATAGCACCAATAACGGCGCGCTTTACATTATTAAATGGTCCAAAGAGCACCACGAAGGGTGATGTGACAACGGTAAATAAGAACACCATAATGATGAACTTTACCCAATTCTTTTTGAACAATGTATTTCTCCTTATAAATCAGTGAAATGTTCGGTGCTAATGCGTTCTTCAAAATGCTTGATATCCACCGCATTACCTACCCAAACACGCAAAATATTATATGGATTATCACCAGTATGAGCCCAGCCAGATTTCATAGCCATCCCCATTTTAATGCCAGCCTTTTTAGATGCTGAGTCGGTGAATTCATTTTTATCTCCATATGGATAGCAGAACCAAGGATTATCCTTAATGCCTACTTCTTTAGCAAGTGCCTCTTGGGCCTTTGTAATATTTTCAATTTGTTTTGCTTCCGACAATTGGCCCATTTCTATGTGTTGGAAACCATGGTTTGAAATAGTAATACCATTTTTGTGCATTTCACGCACTTGATCCCAAGTTAGACGCGTCCCAACATCGCCAGGATTGATAAATACAGTAGCCGGGAATCCATATTCTTTCATAATTGGATATACGATAGAATATGTATCTGCATAACCGTCATCAAAGGTTAAAACAACAGGTTTTTCAGGCACCGCAGCACCATTTACAACATAATCATACAATTGATCCATCGTCAATGGATTATAGCC
>CAKQBP010000251.1 GCA_934216375.1 uncultured Veillonella sp. | reverse complement strand
CATTTAGAGTGTGTACAACTGCATATGATATAATATTTATATCGACCATTATTGATATGAAGACCTTGGTTGTGTGCCAAGGTCTTTTTATATAGGAGGTACTATGAGTTTATTAGATGATATTTTAGCCCATAATAGAGAATATGTAGAAGATCAAAATACCGGTTACGTTGATACTGATACTAAATGTAGTAAAATGCCAAGCCGTGAAATGGCTATCGTTACATGTATGGATACGCGCCTCGTAAACTTTTTAGAGGACTCCATGGATATTGGCCGCGGTGAAGCGAAGATTGTTAAAACTGCAGGTAACTGTATTACAGGTCCTTTTGACGGTATCGTACGTAGCTTACTAGTCTGTATTTTTGAGCTAGGTGTAAATGAAATCTTTATCATTGGTCACCATGAATGTGGTATGGCTAAAACGACAGCTGAAAGCTTGTCTGAAAAAATGTTAGCTCGTGGCATTGCACCTGAAGCGATTCACATGGTGCGAAAAGAAATGGAACGCTGGGCGGATGGCTTTACACATCCTGCTGAAAATGTAGAGGATACAGTAGACGAATTGCGTATGAATCCTTTGATTCCTAAAGATGTGCCTATTCACGGTCTTATCTTCCATCCTAGAACGGGTGAAATCGAAGTTATTGTTAATGGCTATACACAAATGAAACAATATTACGAAAAGAATTAGAATTATATGAGCAAAAAAAGATTAATTATATCCGTGCTAGCCATTATTGCCTTGGTCTGTATTACTATAGGTGGATATGTCCATAAGGATGCTATACAGAGTTGTATAGCTAGAACAGTGGCTGTGGTGAGTGGCCAAGAGATAAAACCACTACTCGATTCTGAAAGTCGTTATATTAGGCAAATTGTAGCTCAAGATAACAGCACGAGTCGTACTATTATGTGGCAATCAGATAGCAGCGAAGCTGATGCGGTAATAAAGTATCGTCTTGTTGGAGCCGATACGACTCAAACGATAAGAGCTACAGACAAAGCTTTTACCGATGATGGTAGTACTACCTATATCCATGAGGGGACATTAACTGGTTTGACGCCTAATACAAAATATGAATATCGTGTTGGTTATAGTAATGATCGTCGCAGTGACTGGTATTCATTGGAAACCGCAGGCGCTAAAGAATATGATGTCCTTATCTATCCAGATTCGCAGTCTGGTGATTACTCTGAGTGGGAACGAATTGTAAAAGATTCAGCGAAACGCAATCCTAATACAGCCTTGTATATTAGCATGGGCGATCTCGTAGATAATGGGGAGCACGCATATCAATGGCGTACTTGGTTAAATTCGATTAAACCGTTAAGTGCTAATGTACCGTTAGCAACGACATTAGGCAATCACGAGATGTATACATTAGATTGGAAAATGCGCGAGCCTTATGCGTATTTGAATTACTTCGCAGTACCGCCTAATGGGAATGAAATTTTTAATCGTCGTTATTATTCCTATGACTTCGGTGATGTTCATTACGTTGTATTAGATACAATGTTATATGAAAGCAATCATGAGGATAATCATGATACGCATCATCCTGATTTATACGATGTACAGGTTCAATGGTTACGCCAAGATCTTGCAGCTAATACGAAGAAATGGACTGTCGTTCTTATGCATCGAGATCCATTCCAATATGCCTTTGACCGACCAGGTGTAAGTCGAGATGTTGGTTTCGATGACGAGGGTGTGTTATTTATGCCTATCTTCGATGAATTTAATGTGGACTTAGTCTTATCTGCTCATTTACATACATATCGCAATCGCGGTCATGTGCGAAACTTTGATCGAGACCCATCTGGTCCATTATATATTCTTACAGGAATAGCTGGTGATGCACGACGTCCTAAGTGGAAGCAACATCCATTAGATGTATATGTAGCACCTCAGCCTGAAACGAATAATTATATGTCTATGACAGTAACACCGAATAAGCTGATTGTAAAATCATTTTTACCTGATGGTACTCAGCTCGACGAATCCGTCATTGAAAAATAAGAAAAGGGGCTGTAACAAAACAGCCCCTTAACACTAGAAAAGCTGTTAGTTGATTTTATATGATCAACTAACAGCTTT
>CAKQBP010000250.1 GCA_934216375.1 uncultured Veillonella sp. | reverse complement strand
TTCAAGTCTAGCTTTAACATCGATTAATGAACGCATTCAAGATCATAAAGATATTTATGACTTATTATGTCGTGCTATTGCAGAGCAACCAGCGTTGACATTAAAAGATGGTCGAGTTATTAAAGATGGCTTTAATGCTGATTTAGATGAGCTACGTTCTTTAGCGACTAATAGCGAGCAATGGCTTGCCAAGATGGAAGCGGATATTAAAGAAGCTACAGGGCTTTCAAAAATTAAGACTGGTTACAATAAAGTGTTTGGTTACTATTTTGAAGTATCACATAGTAAATCAGAACAAGTGCCAGACTATTTTATTCGAAAACAAACCTTGGCCAATGCTGAACGTTATATTACACCTGAGTTGAAAGAGTTTGAAATTAAAATTCTCAGTGCAAAAGATAAAATTATTGCGTTGGAGCACGAACTATATCAACAATTACGCAATGATATCAAACTGGTTATCAAAGAGGTACAAGAAACCGCTCGAGCTCTTGCAGACCTTGATGTACTATGCTCATTAGCATTAGTCGGATACGAAGAAAACTATATTTGTCCAACTATTGTTATGAATGGTCAAATCAATATTCGTGATGGTCGCCATCCGGTTATCGAAAAGTTTTTAAAACGAGAGGTGTTCGTACCAAATGATATTGTTCTAAATCATGATGATGAGGAATTCTTACTCATTACAGGCCCTAATATGGCAGGTAAATCTACTTACATGCGTCAAGCGGCTATCTTAATGATTATGGCACAGATTGGTTCCTTTATTCCCGCTCGTGAGGCCTCTATCTCTCCAGTAGATCGTATCTTTACACGTGTCGGTGCTAGCGACGATATTTCTACTGGTCAAAGTACGTTCATGGTGGAAATGAAAGAGGTAGCTTATATTTTAGAGAATGCTACTCACAATAGCTTGATTATTCTTGATGAAATTGGTCGGGGGACGAGTACCTTTGATGGCTTAAGTATTGCACAAGCTGTAGTGGAACATATTTGTAAGCACATTCATAGCAAGACATTGTTTGCCACACATTATCATGAGCTTATTTGCTTAGAGGAAAGTTATAGTAAATTAAAAAATTATACCGTTGCGGTTAAAGAAAAAGGAAAAGATGTTGCTTTCTTGCGCCGCATCATTAAAGGTGGTGCTGATCGCAGTTATGGTATTCACGTAGCTAGACTGGCAGGCCTACCTAATTCTGTATTAAAACGAGCTGAAGTGATTTTGGAATCTTTGGAAGATCAAAGTCACGATGCAAGTGACTTAAATAATCGAGTTATGAGGGCTCAACTTACTAATGTAGCAAAACCAGCTGTTAAACAAGTTAGTGATTCCCCACTAGGAAATTTATTTACACATTCCGTAGTAGATAGCTTATTGGAAGTCGATGTAATGAGCATGACTCCAATTGAAGCATTAAATAAATTATATGAACTACAAGAGGAGGCTCGTAAAGGAGGCGGGAAATAATGGCAACCATTCATGTATTGGATGAAACGACAATCAATAAGATAGCTGCCGGTGAAGTTGTTGAACGTCCCGCATCAGTTATTAAAGAACTCATTGAAAATTCTATTGATGCGTCAGCTACCAATATAGAGATTGAAATCGGTGATGGTGGTGTAGCATACATGCGTATTACTGATAATGGCATTGGTATGACGGAAGAGGATGCTCGCTTGGCGATTCTACGTCATGCAACCTCTAAAATTCAACAAGTAGAGGACCTCTTTGATATTGCGTCCCTAGGCTTCCGTGGGGAGGCTTTGGCTAGTATTGCCTCTGTATCTCATTTCTCTTTGACTACTCGTAAAGCAGACTCTGATTTGGGGACTCGTATTACTGTTGATGGCGGCACTTTTACCGATTGCATTCCTTATGGTGCGGCACCTGGTACAACTATCGAAATTAAAGATTTATTTTATAATACGCCGGCTCGTCGTAAATTCTTAAAAACGGAGCGTACAGAAGCCTCTAAAATTCAAGATATTGTAGGGAAATTAGCTCTAAGTAATCCACATATTTCTTTTAAGCTTATCATAGATGATCGGGTAGCTATTATCACACCAGGAAATGGCGATATTAGTGATACTGTAGCTGCGCTATAT
>CAKQBP010000249.1 GCA_934216375.1 uncultured Veillonella sp. | reverse complement strand
TAATACAGGAGTCCCTAGATTTATTTAAACAAGGCCTTGCTACGCATGATATAAAGCTCATAGGCCAAGCCGCTACATTAAGTGCTTTTGGCAATCAGCGTATTTTATATAAACCCAATTTATATGACTTTCACGATATAGGTAATTCTTATAATAGTGTGGGAACAATCATCGCTCACAGCGGAACTATTATGGGACTATTATTCCCCGTTGATTATGGTCGTATTGATGATTGTAAGAATGAGATTTTGCGTAAGTTGCCACAATTAACCTATGTAGATACGGTTGAAACTACGAATGAAGGATTAACTTATATCAAACGATAAAGTATTTCATAGAAAGAGAATAGTATGTCTAAAATACATGGGGGCAATATCTTTCAGTTTGCCCATGAACAACGAATTGAACCATACGAGGTTATTGACTTTAGTGCTAATATTAATCCACTAGGCCCTAGCCAACGTGGCTTATCTGCATTAGAATCTCAATTGCGATATATATCACATTATCCGGATGCTACAAATGATGATATATTAAATGCCATTGCTGATATCTATGGTATGAATAAAAATCAAATTGTAGTTGGCAATGGAGCAGCAGAGCTATTATATGCAATTTGTCGGTTACCTGGCTATACGGGCGCTTTTGTGCCCGCACCAGGTTTTTCTGAATATAAAGCAGCTTTAGAAGCAAGCAGAATTCCGGTACGTGATATTTATTATCGACCACGGGAAGATGAACATGGAAAACCTTATTTTGAGGTTCCTTATTTAGCATTAGAAACTTTTGCAGCTGAATTAAAGGGACAAGATGGTCGGATTATCGTATTTTTAGCGAATCCAAATAATCCAGATGGCACATTACTCGATAAAAATCATATTCGTACGGTAGCAAGTATGTTAAAAGATGCTAATAGCTTACTGGTTATTGACGAGTCCTTTATCGACTTTGTTGGAAACGATACATTACAAGATAATGAATACTCCATGCGCTCCTTAGTCAATGAATTTGATAATATTATTGTAGTTCATTCTTTTACAAAATTCTATGCTGTGCCAGGTCTACGAATCGGCGCTGCTTTCAGCGATCCTCTTATTATTGAACAAATAAATAGTTTTATCCCTACATGGTCTGTTAACACATTAGCTCAAGCATATACAGAGGCTGCTTTGAATGATATGGAGTATGTGAAAAGAACAAAACAGGAATTACGTGAAGAGCAAGGTTTTGTGTATAGCTCATTAGATGCTATAGCAAGCATTACTGTTTATCCGCCTTCAGCTAATTTTATTTTGTTCCACATTGATCAAGAAGGAATAACAGCAGAGTCGATTAATGAAGCGCTTAAAAAATATAATATGATTGTTCGCAACTGTGATTCTTATATGGGATTAAATAATCAATGGATTCGCGTTGCAATAAAAGATCATGATACTAATGTTAAGTTAGTAGAAAAATTAACAGATATTTTGAAAGTATAGGAAGACTATGAAGACATTGTATATTGTGCGCCATGGTGAAACCGATTGGAACAAAATGGGAAAATACCAAGGCATCACAGATGTTCCACTTAATGAAAATGGTTTAAATCAAGCAAAGGCATGTTGTCAGGCTCTTAAAGATGTTAAGTTTGATCGCATATTATCTAGTGATTTGAGTCGTGCTTTAGTTACAGCTGAAGTCATTCGCGGTGAACGTACTACTCCTATTACAGTAGATAAACGCTTACGAGAACTTAATTTTGGCGATTGGGAAGCTATGTTATTTTCAGATATCGAAGATCGTTGGCCTGGTTTGATAGATGAAATGTATTTGCGACCACATCTAGTTAAGGTTCCTAATGGTGAAAGCTTTAAGAATTTACAAGACCGTGCATGGGCAGGTCTAGAGGAATTCATCAATGTTAATGATGAGGAGGAGACACTTCTCATTGCTTGTCACGGTGGAACTATACGAACATTATTGTGTAAATTATTAGATATTTCCATTAGTCATTGTTGGAATTTTAGTCAAGGTAATACAGCAATTAATCGTATATTCTATAATGGCATGGGAGAATTTGATCATAATATTTTAAACTTGCTCAATGATACAGCACACGTAGATGTATTACAA
>CAKQBP010000248.1 GCA_934216375.1 uncultured Veillonella sp. | reverse complement strand
TTAAGGATGCTGAAACTGAGCTAGGCTATACATTACCTGCAGCATATATTGAATTACTTAACAATCATAATGGCGGTGTGTTAAATAAGAACTGCTTTATTAATAATGATGGTGAGTGTGTATATGTGACAGGTATATATGGCATTGATAGAGATAAAAAGAACTCTATCTTTGGAGAATTTGGCAACAAATTTTGGATTTCTAAATGGGAATATCCTCCTATTGGTGTCGTGGTGGCGGATACGATTTCTGGCGGTCATGATATGATTTTCCTTGATTATCGTGAGTGTGGTCCTACAGGTGAGCCTAAGGTAGTCCGAGTAGACCAAGAAGGGGATTACTCTATCACTTTTTTAGCAGATAGTTTTGGGGATTTTATTAAGCAATTATATATAAGCATAGAAGATATTACAGATGAAGAGTTTCAAGCTTTAAGTGATGAGGATAAGGTAAAACTTATTAATGAACAAGAGGACCTAGATATTGATCGCGCTATGGAGCTTTTAACTAATATAGGCATCGATAATTTATCTCCTATATTGTTAAGTACCTTAGGACGTATCTACAACAATAATGACCGTGCAGCAGAGGCTGTTGAGTTATTTGAACGTATTAATAAACTTGACGCAGAGCAACTTGAAATATCAGAGGATAACTATCCTTCGTACAGTGCAGTGCATTGGGTATTCAATAAAAAATCATATAGTAAAGAGAATTTTTCTAAAGAGTTTAATCAAATATTAGAGGAGTATGCTGAGTATGGTGCTAAGGAAAGTGCATTAGCGCTATTAGAAGAGCCTGAAATTTTAGTGACTTATGAAGCATGGATCGAAAGTGAAAATCAGCTCTATCATAATGAACGTTTAAACGATGAAGAGTTACTAGAAGAAAAAGAAGATAACATGTGGCAAGTAGAAATCATGGCCCATATTACTGCTGATAATAGTAAATATTTTACGGGAGAAGAACTTACCTTTAAGTTACAAAATTTAATGGCTAATAAAGAATTAGGCGATCATGTATTCTATGAAGGCATAGAATACGAGGGACATGAGTGCGAGGGCAATGGCCTCATCGATAATGAAGATGGTATTCCTGTTTTTTATGTATGTTGTGGTAGCTAAGTAAATAATCCATCATATAAATCAATCATTATTAATTAAAGTTTATTGTTTTGTGTGTTGGTTAATATTACTACTTAAGAATGATTTCATATACATATTAACTGGGATGAAGGGATGCGTATTGTATGTCGTTAAGTGTTGAACGTTTTTTATCTTTTTCTGAAGAAGCACAATTACAAACTATTAAAGATCTTAATGATATAGGACAAGAGGAGATGATTATTGAGGCATTAACTGCTGTAGGCATCGAGAATCTATCTGTACCTTTATTAGGTGAGCTTGGTAGAGCGTATAACAATAATGATAAACCGGAAGAAGCTATCAAGGTATTAAACTCTATAGATGAAGAGTATAGAGATGCTGTTTGGCATTATCGTTGTGCTTACTCTTACGGATTTATTGCTTCGAATAATAATGAAGCATATACATCTGATAATATGCAACATATGCTATCACTTGTAGATAATGGTATACGCCTAGCTGTTAGTGAGAATCGAAATAATATAAAAGAATATTTCTTTGAGCTTATCGATATGTGTTATATGCAGAGAGATTTTGAAAGGTGTGAGTCTGATTACCCAGAATTGTGTTCTGCTTATAGTAAATACGTAGTCGAAAAACAGAAGAATAGGAGAGGTGTATCTCAGCATCGGACTATAACTGTTGAAGAAATTAAAGAAACTGACGATATGTGGACTATTAATGAACCAGCGTATTGGAGTATCAATATTTATGGTTCTTATGATGACTATTTAGAATCTGCAAAAGGCTTCACTATTGAGCAACGATATCTTAATGCAATATGTTGGTATTTTGCTGAGGTCAATAATGGCGGACATCATCAGTTCTTCTATAATTCAACAGGCATCGTATGGGAAGATGCTCTTGCGGGGTTGCGTCTCTTCAAGATGGATGAGCTTGCAGAGACTTTACAATCGGTACTTCATTACTTTGGTGGTTCAATTCCATTGGATAGAGCTGAACGATGGAC
>CAKQBP010000247.1 GCA_934216375.1 uncultured Veillonella sp. | reverse complement strand
AAAAAGCTGTTAGTTGATCATATAAAATCAACTAACAGCTTTTCTAGTGTTAAGGGGCTGTTTTGTTACAGCCCCTTATTTGTATATAAATGATTAATGATTTGATGATATATTATCCAGATTTACAATTACATCAAAACAGTACTATCCATTTTCTATTCTAAAAAGAGATATATTATTCATAATTTTCATATATCACCTCTCTATACAGTAATATAAAGCATCTTCAGCCATATCGACATTTTCTGTGAAACTATATTAAAAATTTTCCAAATGTCAATATTGAATATATAGAATTTTTTCGCTATAATCGTAACATAATGTATAAGCTAGATAAGAAAACTACCATATATAGTAGTTTTCTTATTTTTCTGATTAGACTCAACTTAAAGATATTTTATATAATTCATTCTAATCTTATATACGCTTATACAACAATATTAACAGTTTTATGACTTTTAACTCTCAAGGGGAACAGTAATGGAGATTATGATCAAGAAGCGGGATGGCCATTTTGAGCCGTTGTCCGTTGAAAAAACGAAACGAATGATAGCCTTCGCATGTTTGGGGTTAGATTCTTGTGATCCACTAGAATTGGAATTGGATGCGAAGTTACAATTCGTTGATGGCATGACTACTAAAGAAATTCAAAAAACTTTAGTCCAAACAGCTATCGAAAAAGTTATATCTAAAAAAGACGACGGCTTCGGCAACCAAGTTAATAAAATGAACCAAGATTGGCAGTTCGTAGCAGCCCGCCTATTCTTGTTCGATCTCTATAAAGAAGCCGCTATTACTCGTCGTTACAAAGCATTTGGCTACGGCAACTTTCCAAATCTTGTAAACATGCTTGTAGAAGAGAAAAAATACGCTGACTTCTTCGTTACAGAATACACAGCTGACGAATTGCAAGAATTAGGTGATTACATCAAACCTAAGCGCGACTATCTCTTCAACTATGAAGGTCTCAAATTATTGGCTGACCGTTACTTGGTAAAAGGCTTCAACAAAGAAATCTTTGAATTACCTCAAGAGCGTTTCATGGCTATCGCAATGCACTTGGCTCTTGTAGAAGGGGAAAACAAAGTAGAATACGCTAAGAAATTCTACGATTTGATGAGCCAATTAAAAATGACAACAGCTACACCTACTTTGGCAAATGCTGGTACACCATTCCACCAATTGTCCTCTTGCTTTATCTCTGGTGTAGACGACAATTTATGGTCTATCTACGACGTAAATAGCAAGTTCTCTCGCGTATCTAAACACGGTGGCGCTCTTGGTATCTACCTTGGTAAAGTTCGTGCATTGAACTCCGATATCCGCGGTTTCAAAAACTCCTCTGGCGGCGTTATTCCTTGGATCCGCTTGTACAACGATACAGCCGTTGCGGTAGACCAATTGGGTAAACGTAAGGGCGGCGCTACAGTAACGCTTGATATTTGGCACAAAGACTTCTACGAATTCGTAGAACTTCGTACAAATAACGGTGATGATCGTCGCAAAGCGCACGATATCTTCCCGGCTATCTCCGTTCCAAACATCTTCATGGAACGTATGTTAGCTCGTGAAAACTTCACCCTCTTCGATCCTCATGAAATCTTGGCTGTAAAGGGCTATTCCTTAGAGGACTACTACGATACTGATGACAATAAGGAGTTCACAAAACGTTACCTCGAATGTGAACAAGATCCTAACTTACACGGCATCGAAGTACCAGCATTAGATATGATGAAAAAAATCATGCGCTCCGCTGTTGAAACTGGTACGCCATTTATCTTCTTCCGCGATACTGTAAATGCTGCTAATCCTAACAAACATGCAGGTATGATTTACGCATCCAACTTGTGTCATGAAATCGCACAAAACGTTGGCTTCACTAATCTTGCTGAAGAAATCATCAACGAAGACGGTACAATTACTACAAAAACAAATACAGGCGACATGGTTACATGTAACTTAAACTCCATCAGCCTCGGTCGCATTACAGACGAAGAGTTGGAAGAAAACATTGCCCTTCAAATTCGCATGTTAGACAATGTTATTTCCATCAACCAAGCACCAGTACCAGAGTCTCGCATGACTTCTGATAAATACCGCGCTATCGGTCTTGGTACATCTGGTTA
>CAKQBP010000246.1 GCA_934216375.1 uncultured Veillonella sp. | reverse complement strand
TTTTTACACCATCTTCTTCGTCAAAGTCGAGCAATGTAGCTGGATCAATGGCATCAGATACGCGGATGGTCGCTTTATTTTGCTTTGTTAGATTATCGAAAATGGAGCCCATTTTACCTTCCAAGTGAATGCCGTTGTATACTACAACATCCGCCTTAGACATAGCTGTTACATCGCCTGCACTCGCTTGATATAGGTGAGGGTCTACACCAGGTCCCATGAGACCTTGTACGGTTACATGGTCACCGCCGATTTCTTTTACTAAATCCGTTAACATCGTTGTAGTAGCTACGACATTAAGTTTTTTCTGACTATCTTGGGCTGTGTCTTTTCCGCAGCCTGCAAGGGCAAATACTATAAGTGCTAATGATACGACGACTAATAAAATTCGATTAAATTTCATAATAAGCCTCCTTTTTTATAGATACTAAATTTAAAAACATTAATGACTTTGTTTGAGGAAAATATTTTGTTCTAATAATGAAATAATTTGAAGAAGGAAAATATCTCTCTGAATTTAAACGGAAAAATAGCCGCTACTAACGTAGCGGCTAGTGGCAGTTATACGGTCTTCTGCTAAGGTCAAAATAATCTAGGGAATAAGTGCTTGTAGATGGTTAGGCCCAACGAGGGCAACGATACCAAGTACCATCATGACCTTCATTTGAATACGCTTTCTACGTCTCATGATGAACCTCCTTTGTGTAGTTTTTTGTCATATCAACTAGATATGTGAGTTCGAACAGTTATCTTGAGTTCAATATATCATAAATGAGAAATTTTATCAATAAGAAAATATTCTTTTAATATTCATCTTTATTTAGTATGATATTATGCATAGGTAAAAGGTTAATAAGGAGGCTTCTTATGAATAAATTATTCCGATACGCTGCTGCAGCTGTACTCGTTGCATCTTTTGGCATGTTAAGTGATTATACAGCTGATGCGGCGAAGTTTTTAGAATCTCCAAGGGAGGTTACTATTGTAAAACCTGAGTTGCCTGAGATTCCTCAAACCGCTACGGTAGCGCCTGATATGCGCGTACGATTCTTAATCGATAAAAAAGGTAATGTTAAAAATGTTTTCGTAGAACGTTCTTCTGGTTATGCTCCAGTTGACGAAGCAGTTAAAAAAGCAATTTTACAGTGGAAGTTCACACCTGCTATTGGCACAGATCAAAAGGCACACGAATCCATTATTGGGATGACAATTACTCTGCCTAAGCAAGCTGTGAAAGCTAAATAAGGAGAAAACGATGAATAAAGTGTTGCGTTGTATTATATTAAGCTCATTGTTTGTAATGAGTATGGTAGCTTCTGTGTTGGCAGCTCCATACGATCCACCAGTAGCTATAGCTACACCACCTATTGACCGAGCACTGCTCGCTACCTATGGTGAAGCAGCTCATGGTGCGGATATACGTTTTACCATCAAGGAAGATGGTTCTGTAGGGGACGTTGAAGTTGTCTCATCAAGCGGCTCTAGTGCTCTTGATGCGGCTATTGTTGATACTATTTCTAAATGGAGATTTAGTCCTGCTACAGATTCCAATGGTAAACCTGTAGCATCTTCTAAAACTGAATATATTGATTTTAAAAACTAATCAAAATCACTCATACAGAACTGCACCCAAAAAATTGGACACAATTTCGAGGTGCAGTTTTTGCATGCCAAAATATTCTAAAAAATAAAGTAAGGTTATTCATTTACATAATATTGGATCCGCAAATTTTAAAAATAAATCAAAATTGTATCTGTAGCAACTGAAAATTACTTTCAAAATGGTATAATAAAACTATAATAATAAATTAGCCCGTGGAGGTATAAGCATATGAATCCATTAAAACAAAAGCTAGATATTAATAATGAACGTTACAGAATTATCGTGTCCATTAAAGAAGATTATTTAGATGGTAAATTGTCCTTAGAAGAGGGCAATCGCATTTTAAAAGAAAAATTAGGTACTTGTACGCCTGATGAATTTGCTTACGCAGAGCAAAGCTTGAAAGGTGTTTACAAGGACGAAGAAATCCTAGAGAAAATGGATGATCTCTTAGAATTATTTGATGGCGTTTTGGTACGTGCCGAAAATGAGTACCCTGAAAACCATCCGTTATGGGCATACTTGGAAGAAATTAACGCTGTTGAGA
>CAKQBP010000245.1 GCA_934216375.1 uncultured Veillonella sp. | reverse complement strand
TCTATGGAGGACTTGTGGTGTTTCAATGATAGAGCTGTTGTAGAGGCAATTTATAATGCTCATACACCGATTATTTCGGCGGTAGGTCATGAAACAGATTACACCTTATGTGATTATGTAGCTGATGTACGTGGTGCTACGCCTAGCCATGCTGCAGAAATGGCAGTACTTCCAATTACTATATTACAAGATCAGTTGACAGAAAAAGAAGAGTATTTACACGAATATATACGCTATACACTACAACAAAAACGTACAGATTTAACATTGCTCTTTAATCGAAAACTTGGCATTCCAGCTCTGCAATTTTTACATAAGCAAAAATCACACTTACAAGAGCTTTCACAAACTCTAACTAATGCAACTAAAGAACGATGTAATGCAGAGAGACATAGCTTAGCATTATTGGCACAACAGTTAGAGTCGCTAAATCCATTACAAATGATGATTAAAGGTTTTGCAAAGGTTGAGCATGATAACAAACCTATTACTTCGGTTGCCCAATTACAACCAAATGACGATATACGAGTTACACTAGCTGATGGTTATATTACTGCTACGGTAAAGGAGGCGCACAAGGATGGCCGTATCATTAAAAAGTTATGAGAAAAAATATAAGGCCTTAGAAGATATTGTTAAGCAATTAGATGATGGGGATATGACCATTTCTGAGCTTTTATCACAATATAAAAAGGGCTTAACTTTGGTAAAAGAATGTGCTGAAATGCTCGATTCTGTTGAAGATGAAGTACAACAAATTATCGAAGAAGTCCGCATCAGCGAATAAGGAGATTCTATGTTCAAAGATTATTTAGCATCTAGCAAACAAAATATTGAACAATGGTTAGGCGAAGTACTTAATAGCCCAAATCAAGAATTTGAACAACTTTATGAATCTATGAATTATAGTTTAATGCAAGGTGGCAAACGAATACGACCTATATTAACTAAGGCTGTGTTGGAAATGCTTCATAAAGAGCCAGCTGATTATAAGGAATTTCTATGTGCTATGGAGTGTATCCATACGTATTCATTAGTTCATGATGATTTACCAGCTATGGATAACGATGATTATCGCAGAGGTAATTTGACCAATCACAAAGTATACGGTGAGGGACTTGCTATTTTAGCCGGTGATGGGTTATTAACATATGCCTTTCAATTGATGACATCAAATACAGTTGCTAGTGCACAGCAAAAACTAGATGCTATACAATGTGTTGCTACTGCGGCTGGTCCAGAAGGTATGGTTGGGGGACAAGCCTTTGATTTACTCAGTGAAGATAAACATATTCCTTTAGAAGAATTAAAGGTTTTACATACTGGTAAAACAGGTGCACTATTTAACGCTTCTGTAGAATTAGGTCTTATTCTTGGAAGTGCTAATAATACTACGCGAACAGCCCTTATGGAATATTCTAATTGCCTGGGATTATTATTCCAAATTACTGATGATATTTTAGATGTAACCGGTACTATTGAAGAATTAGGAAAAACACCCGGTAGTGATATTCGCCAACATAAATCTACCTATGTATCTTTACTAGGTTTAGAGCAAGCAAAACATCAAGCCTACTTAGTAGGTAGCCAAGCTCATGATGCGTTAAACTTGGTTTCTTATGATACAACTATACTATCAGCATTAATTGATTATCTTTTAGAACGTACGAATTAATAGGTATTACCTGTAGAAGGTATAAACAATGATTGATATATTACCACAAATAGCACATAATTATATCGCACAAGCTGCATTTTGGGGCTGGTTTACGGCTCAAGCTATCAAATTTGTATGGCAACTCTTAAGACATGGTAAATTCCGACCAGAGCGCCTTGTTGGATCTGGTGGTTTTCCAAGTTCACATACATCATTTGTAATTGCTACAACAACAGCGATTTACCTTAAAAATGGTGTAACGGATCTATTTATATTATCCTTAGTATTTTCAATTGTTGTTATGTATGATGCGTCTGGTGTACGATTAGAGGCAGGACGACAAGCTCAAATACTTAATCAAATTGTAGATTATTTTACCAAAAAGAATATACCTGTTGTCATTACACGTAAAGAAGCATTAAAAGAGTTGTTGGGACATACACCTATCGAAGTATTTGGTGGTTTAATTCTCGGTATTTTCGTGGCCTTTATTCAGTTTTATTGTATTTATCATGGTGTAATATGAGCAATAAAGAACGATTAGATATACTC
>CAKQBP010000244.1 GCA_934216375.1 uncultured Veillonella sp. | reverse complement strand
CAACACGTGATTGATTTCAGACTCTAGTTCCTCTGGCGCATCACTTACATGATAGTGTGTAATCTTATGAAAGCCTAAATCCTCCAAGAGACCACAAATCATGGCTCGATTAGAATTATAGATTTTACCAGGTGTTAAACTTTCACCAGGCTCAATCACCTCATGACCTGAGGTAAGGACTAGTACTCGAGGCATAGAATTAACTGTTACCTCAGTGATGCCAAGTCCTGTCAAAATGGTTTGTACTGTAGATGTTACCTCTGTACCGTGCGGAATCACAATAGTACCGGCATTACACTCTTCACCTTGTGGAATAATATGATCACCACAACGATATTTACCTTGAATTGTAATCGATGTATGCGGTTCACCTGTGCCTACTACTTGTTCCTGCATGATAACGGTATCACATGTATCTGGTACTGGTGCACCAGTCATAATCCGTACTGCATGTCCAGGCTTTACAGGCTGTTTCCATACAACACCGGCTCCAATGATGCCGTCAACGATATATTCATTACGACCTTCTTCATAGGCGATAGCATACCCATCCATTGCAGATTTTGAAAAAGCAGGTACATCCGTTGGCGCAATAATATCCTCTGCTAGTACGTATCCCTTCGCAGCCTTAACTGCAATCGTTTCAACTTTATGAACTTGCGTTTGTAAGGCCTCATCCCATAATTGGAGAGCCTTCTCAACAGTAACGACGGCCATTTAAACTCCTCATCATTTCCTGTATATGGCGTACCAATTCAGGTACGTCTTGATCCAATTTGCCAATTTCTATCGTCGCCACTCGGTCCATTGGGTCCGAGATCAGCTCTTCCGTATATCCCTCTTGAGTAACCTCTATAATTGGGGCAATCCCTTGGGATCTCGTTTCTAGTATAACTATATCTACAGGCATAAACTGTGATATTTCATACAAGTTGGATTGTTCTTTCGTACGTATACGAATCGCTGTTTCAGTAGGCCCTGCAATTGCAACCGCATCAGCTCCAGCTTTATAGGCAAGGTCTGTATCTGTTCCTTCATGATCCATCTGAAAGCCATGCTTATCGCTTTTTACTACACCAACCGATAAACCGATATTTTGTAACTCATACACAAGGCGCGTTACAACAGTAGTCTTACCTGTTTTACGTTTCGATGCGACCACACTAATTAAAGGTACACGGCGGAATTCATTTTCCGCTAAAGCTCGCGCCCATTGATAGTCTTCAAATCGATTAATATTGCTTAGCTCCCAACTAAAATCAGTAGCATCAATAGATTCTATATGACCAATAACATCGAGGGCATGATGCAACGATACATTTTCGCCAACAAGAATAGATTGAATTAAGGACGCAATATATGGCCTATAAATACCCGCCATCGGCTCAGATTTACCACTTTCACTATATGGGACAATGGCATTCCAATCATTATGATCTACTTGATAGAGCCAATCATAATACAAATCCATTTCCATGAATGGCATATCTACTGCCATTACCGCATAAGCAGAACTAGTACCAACAGCTAGAGTACTATACAGCCCGCCTAAAGGTCCGCATCGCCCAACAGAATCCCGAACAATAGAAACCTTATTTTTCTCATCGTTCGATAATGTATCTATAATATGAGTTTGGATAGCAAGTCCTAATTGCTCGTCATCACCGATAGAGATAAGAATATCTTGAACATCTGCATCTAATCCCTTACGAAGTGCATGAGATATAAGACTTTCACCATTAATCCAAGGCAACAAAGCTTTAGGTTGCCCCATTCTAGTACTGAGTCCTCCAGCCAAAATAATTAAACCTAATTTATCCACGACGTTGTAAACCTCGTTTAACACCTTGGTAGATGAATAGTAAAACTGCAATATTTAAAAGGCCATCTGGCACCATATAGGATGCATTATAAATCATGGAATAAACCCAAGGATTCTGCCCTTGTGGAGCATAGCTAGCAAAGACTACAGCACCGCTCGTAACAGATGCTCCCCAACGCAATACAATACCTACGATGGATCCAGTGATAAGACCAGAAAGAGAATCTTTAAAATAACCACAAACGCCAATAGCACCGTAAGCAACCAGGTAGTCTAATATAATACTTAAATAATGAACAGATGATTTAAAGCCTAAAATAAAGTGTAATATACCATATACAACACCTGCGAAGATACCTCGTGTTCCGCCCCAACGATACGCGTAAATCATGAGTGGTACCAA
>CAKQBP010000243.1 GCA_934216375.1 uncultured Veillonella sp. | reverse complement strand
GCTATTGCTATAACCATTATTGGTGTAACTATTATTAGAATAAAACAATCTCGTTTTAGGTGGCGTTTGTTTACTAAATTACTAATATTAGTTTTCGTCGCAATGGGATTATCCTATTATCAAACAGACTTACGAATTATTAACTATAACAGCTATACATCTTTCTATTTACAGCAAGAAGGAGAATATTTTGGCACTGTCGTATCAGATCCTGACTTAGTAACTATCGATAAACAGGAATATTACAAATATAATGTAGAGTTACATGGATTACATCCCTATAAAGATACTGCTAAAAATGACTATATTAAGGCAAAGGGTCGATTACAGATTTACTCAAAGGTATCTACTACAAAGTATTCAATACGGCTAGGGGAACAAGCAATAATTGAAGGTACACCAAAAAGCTTATTTCTCATTGAAGAGGAAGGACGCATTAATCTTAGAGGTAGATATATGAGCTCTAATACAAGAGGTCGAATCTATGATGGTGTATATCGATCTGCTACTAATAAAGATTTACAAGTATTCCACTTTAAAGAAACATTTTCTGAAAAACTATATGGAAAAAGTTTATATTTATGTGGTCAAATACGAGAATCTATAGAAAAGAATATTGCTAGTAATCTAGATGGTCCACAAAAGGTATTAGCACAAGCCTTATGCTTGGGTGGTCATTATAGTGAACTAGGGGAAGAGCGAATGAAAGATTTTGCTTATACGGGTCTCATCCACATTTTATCTATCTCTGGCTCACATATTGCACTGCTATTAGCCTTAATTTACGGTTTAGGAAGACTCGTTAAATTACGGAAGCGCACATGCTTAATTTTAGGTATATTAGTAGCTTGTATATATTGCTGTATCGTTGGTGGAGATGCACCAGTTATACGTGCAACGATGATGAGTATACTCATGTGCATGGCTTATGTAAAAGGACGATTATATCAAGCTAAACAGGCTTTATGTATATGCGCTATTCTATGTCTTGTATATGATCCTTTTTCTTTGTTTGATGTAAGCTTTCAACTATCCTTTGGTGCAACCTATGGTTTACTTATATGGGGGAAGGTACTATATGAACGGATACAATGGCTACCAAAATGGATAAAAACACCTCTTGTATTATGTGTATCCGCACAATTACTCATATTGCCATTACAACTCTATTACTTTCACTATATTAGTATTGCTAGCTTACTCGCAGCTTGTGTTGTAGCACCTTTACTAGATATATCTATTGTTTTAATTTTTATAAATACTTTAGTTATTTATGTACTACCTATATCATTCTTATGGATTTTAGTAGATCTATTATTACGTGTATCTTTATATTTAAATCATGTCTTAGGGCGTAGTGGTAGTCTACTTTGGCTTGGTATGATGCATCTTTATTGTGTTTATATATATTATGCTTTACTAGGTTTGTTTACGTACTTTTTGACACATAAGAAGAAGTATACTGTATATATAGTGATGCCCTTATTATGTATGGCTGCAACCTTTGGTGCTTCATACTATGTGACTCATCATCACAAAAACACAATAATCCATTATATTCCTATGAAACAATGTAATGTGCTGTTGTGCATAGCACCAAACCATGAACAAGCACATTTGTTAATTGATGCACCAGATTATATAAAGACTATGCCTAATGAAAGACTGATTAATCAAACTATTAGGGCATATGGCATGAATCCTAGAATGGTAAAAGTTAAGTACTTTCACAGTAATGGTTCGGCAAGAATAATATATAGAAATGGTATGAACCAAATAGTCGTATATAATGGACAAAGTAGAGAAAAAAATCTAAAATTAAATGATAAGGCTAATGTTTTATTTATAACAAGTCGATTTAGTGTAATGCATGAAATTGATCGTATTTCATCGCGTAGTACTGTTTTGTTTAGTAGTCCTCATGGTGCTTTACGCGATGTGGATCCATCATCAGAACATATGTATATATTGGGATACAGCTTTATTAAAGATATCTATCTGTGAAAGGAGGGAACATGGCACATATTCAACTCATCTATGGCGACGAACCACAATTAATTGAAGAAGAAAAACGTAAATTTTTAAGTGCCTATCCAGACCTTCCAGTGACTGTATTAGACGATGAGGCGGGCCCACAGAAAATAAGCGAAAAACTATGTGAAGATTCACTTTTTGGCGATCAAAAGGTATTCTGTTTAGTTAACTTGCCTATCATTCGTAAAAGCGGCAAAAATAGCGATGCTTGGATTCCAT
>CAKQBP010000242.1 GCA_934216375.1 uncultured Veillonella sp. | reverse complement strand
TGCGACAGGTGGTAAATAAAATCTGAGCTATGAAGTCGATGTGCTTCATAGCTCATTTTGTTATAATAGAATTGTTAAACTATCTATTTGGATGTAACTATCGTATCATCATGGCGATGTGATGTGCTTAAATTAGATCAGATTAGATATTATACGCTGTGACGCGACAGATAGATAACGGCTCTTATGATATAACGAGGACATAATTATGGAATTTAGAATTGCGACGGCTCAAGATACGCCTCATGTGGAAAATCTATGGGCGTACTGCTTTGAACCTAAGGAAGATCCGTTCTTCCAATATTATTTTACAAATTGCTATGAACCAGAGAATACAATGGTCGGGTTAGAACAGGACCAATTGTTGAGTACCGTTCATTTGCGCCAATACAATCTTAATGTACGTGGTGCCGTATTACCTACGAGCTATATGGTAGGCGTTGCAACGCATCCAGCAGCCCGCCGTGGTGGTGTAGGCGGTGCACTGTTAACTGCTGCACTAGAGGAGCTTCGTAAACGCGGTCAAGCTATGACGATTTTGATGCCATCCAAGGCAGCGTTCTATCAGCAATATGGTTGGGAACTTTATGCTCATCAATGGGTGAACACCATGTCGCTAGAAGACTTGCGCCCTATGACAGATAAAACGTTGAGCTTTGGCTTACTAAATAGCGTAGATCAATGGACTTTGTTAGATCCAGTATATAAAACATATACGGCTCGTCTTTCTGGCTACGCAGAACGTGGCGAAAAGGAATGGAAACGTTTGTTAGGCAGCTTCTTTGCAGAAGGTGTAAATGTTGCTGTAGTGCGCAACGATGACCATGTCATTGAAGGCTATGCAGTGTATCGTTTAGGTCAGCCTGAAATTCCTGTTACTGAGCTGGTTTACACGACACGCCGTGCACAACGTGCATTATTAAATTATTTCTATAATCACCGTTCTCAAGGAACGTCTATCCGTTGGAATGAAGGCCTTCACGATACATATTATCGCTTCTATCCTGATGGTAGAACTGGCCACGCTACCATGCCATATATGATGAGTCGTATTGTAGATGTAAAAGCTGCTTTTGAAGCAATTCCTGTCAATCAAGAGGCATTGATGATGCCTATAACAATGATCTTTGCTGTAAAAGATGGGCTTTGCAGTTGGAACGAAGGTCGCTATGAAGTACAATATGGCGGTGCATTAACTCCATCCGTTAAAAAGATTTCTGATACGATAGAGGATGAAACAGATATTACCATTGAGGTCGGTGTGTTGAGCCAGTTATTAATGGGCACAATTACGGCTCGAGACCTTGCGTTTGAAGGGAAACTTTCAGTAAGCGAAGAATGGTTAGACTATTTCGATATTCTCTATCCTGAACAAAAAACGTATATTAACGAATGGTGGTAATATGAGTTGGAAAACATATACGGTGAAAGAACCAACTGAGTTGACGGTTTCTAAATATGTAAAGGAACGATTTTCCTTATCCTCTCGGGATATCCAAATGATGTTTCGCAAGAAACGGGTAAAAGTTAATAGCCGTGTGGCTCATTCGCAGCGAGCACTTAAAAAGGGTGATGTATTAACCTTAGAATTACCACAAGATAAGGATTATGGAGTAGACGTAGAAAAAGGACCGATTACCGTTCTCTACGAGGATGCTCATACCTTAGTTGTAAATAAAGCTCCTTTTATGCTCGTTCATCCAGCAGGGCAAACAAAGTCTTGCACTTTAAGCAATTATATAGCTGGTTATTATGCGAAAAAGGGTGTAGTTCATAAGGTTCGCCCTGTGCATCGCCTCGACCGAGATACATCGGGGTGTATTCTATTTGGTAAAACAAAGGAAGCACAACAATATTATACTGATGAGCTACAAGCAGGGCGTATCGATCGTATTTATACAGGACTTGTAGAAGGTCGTATTGATGTGGATGGCATGGTAGATGCGCCTATTGGGGTAGATCCAGTATTTGATAATCGCCGTGTTATCGATGAGTTTGGTCAGTCGGCTCAAACGGAATATACCGTTCTCGGTCATGAAGGAGACAACACTCTGTTACGTTTTAAGTTGTTGACTGGCAGAACTCATCAAATTCGGGTTCACATGGAACATATTGGTCACCCTATTATTGGTGATGCTATGTATGGTACGCGCAATAAGCCCTATACACGCCAATGTTTGCACGCATCAGAGCTAACTTTCGTGCCGTATGGTAAAGACGAAGCTATTACGATTACCTGTGAAGTAGGGGATAATTT
>CAKQBP010000241.1 GCA_934216375.1 uncultured Veillonella sp. | reverse complement strand
GCTTATCCCCTCAATGCGGCTTTGCATCCTGTGAAATTGGCAACCAATTGACCGAGGAAGAACAATGGGCTAAACTAGCATTAGTTAAAGAAATAGCTCAAGAAGTATGGGGTGATTAAATGAATGAACATACAATATATTTAGGTGGCGGTTGTTTCTGGGGCCTTCAAGGATACATCAGAAAAATCTCCGGTGTCTTTTCTACTGAAGTAGGCTATGCTAACGGTCCTACAGAGAATCCAAGTTATGAAGATGTATGCCACAATAGTGGCCACGTAGAAGCTCTCAAGGTTACTTACGATGCTGATATACTATCTTTAGACCACTTAATTCAATTTTTCCTACGCGCTATCGATCCATTTAGCGTTAATAAACAAGGTGGTGATGTAGGCATTCAATATCGTACGGGTATTTATTATACTGATCCAACAGATAAGGCCGTTATTGAAAGTACCTTAGCTCGTGCTCAAGCTTTTGAAGGCAAACCATTTGCTATCGAAGTATTGCCTTTAGAGAACTACTACTCTGCTGAGGAATATCATCAAGACTACTTAGACAAAAATCCTAATGGCTATTGTCACATTCCATTAGGTCTATCCGATGAACCACTTATCGATGATAATGCATATGTTAAACCTTCCCAGGAAGATTTAAAGACTTTAACACCGCAAGAGTTTGAAGTAACTCAAAACTCTGCTACCGATGCACCTTTCAGCCATGAACTAACAGATGAGTTCAAAGCAGGTCTCTACGTAGATATTACAACTGGAGAACCCCTTTTTGTATCAGCCCATAAATTCGATTCCCATTGTGGCTGGCCTAGCTTTACTAAGCCAATAGCTAAAGATGTTATCAAATATTACCAAGATGACTCACATGGTATGAATCGCATAGAAGTTCGTAGCCGCATTGGTAATGCTCATTTAGGTCATGTATTTGAAGATGGGCCTAATGGCGCTCTTCGTTACTGTATCAATGGATCTGCTTTAAAATTTATTCCTAAAGAAGAATTAAAAGGTACCAAATACGAATACTTAATTCCATATATTGAGGACTAGTTAAAATAAAAGGACGCCATACATATGTAAGGCGCCCTTTTATTATATTAATCCAAAACGTACACTGTAACGTCTTGACGACCAAAGTCCATAGCCTCACCATAAGAGTCCATTACAAGGTCGATTTTATTACCTACTATAGCACCACCTGTATCGGCAGCAATAGCTTCACCGTAACCAGGAATAAATAAACGTGTTCCCAATGGAATAACATCTGGGTCAACTGCAGCAATGCCACGTACTGCAGGTAAGCCCGTAGCTGTAATACCAGCACCATCACCATCGCCAGCAAGATAAGCAGATGCTTCCATTACGATAGCGCGAGACGCACGACCCGCCACATTGCGAGATGTAGTCACCTCACGAGTACCCTCTTTAATAATTGTAGGTACCATTGCACGTTGTGTTACTTTAGATACGTCATTAGTTTTAATAACTGTACCATTACTATATAGTGTTTCACGTTGTACTCGTTCTAAGCCGGGTTGACCAACTTGAACAACCTCTTCTTCGCCCTTAGCCATAGTATCATCTTTTTGACGAACCACTTCAACAGCAACTTCTTGATCTACTGTAGATAGAGAGCGGCTTGTTACTTGAGCAATTGTTATACGTGTACCACTTAAAACAGATCCATTTTCATCGCCCACTACTACATAGTTAGGTGCTTTGAAACCAAGCTCATTAGCAACACCTTGAGCAGTTGTTTCTGTAGTGAATACAGCTCTTGTTTTACCATTTACAGTTACATAAACTGGAATAGCACGAACAACCGTTAAGGTTGTTCCATTTTGAACTGTAGATGAACTAGAAATAACTTTATCATTTGGATTTAACTTAACCCCAGCATCGCGTACAATGCCTTCGTTAGAATTTAAATGCGTTCTAACAGTGTGTGCTGCACCATCTACCATAACGGTAACGGTTTTATCATTGTAGGAAAAACCGGTCATAGTTACAGCTGTTACAATCAATCCGGCAACAACAGACGAAATATATCGCTTGTGTGTCTTATGAATTCTCATGTTGTAATCCCTCCTGTAATGGTATTATTCTACTACAGATAGATACAACCTGTCAAACGCCGTAAGTTAACAATAAGTCAAAACCCTTTATAAACACTGAATTTATAATAGTTTGTATTTTGTATTTTTTAATAAAAGTCCACTGTATGCGCACATATCGATATTTTTAAATACTATACAATA
>CAKQBP010000240.1 GCA_934216375.1 uncultured Veillonella sp. | reverse complement strand
TTTGCGATGATTGATGAGTTCCTTAGCGTCCATTGGGACTAAAGAAACTGTACGTCCAGAAGAGGCCCACTCAATAGCTGAGCTTTTAGTTGTGGTGATAGCTACCGCATTAAGTTGCTCCATATCTGTTAAGCTAGATTGCATAATCATTCGGACAGAGCCACCAGAAAGGGATAGAGGACATTTTTTTATGTCTTCCCACGTGATGGTATCATGCTCACGATCTGTCCAGAATACATCACGGCGGAAAATAGCGTATAAATGCTCTTCTTGGGTAAGCAGGATATCAAATTTATCGATATCTACCATTTGAATATTGGCGATACCTAATTCGGCGCTACCGTTGATGAGTTGGGTCACTACATTTGTCATAAGTCCTTCATAAATTTCAAAATGGACAGATGGATATTTCATGGAAAACGCTGGTAAATATTGCTGTACGATTGGCGTTGAACGAGATGCAGACGTCGCAATGCGTAAAGTACCTTCAATGCGTGAATTCAATTGTTGTACAGCATTATATGTAGATTCTTCAATAGAGCAGAGTTGTTGCGCTTTTTCGTAAAAGATTTTACCAGCATCTGTTAATTGCAAGTTTGATCCTCGTTGGCCGCGTTTAATGTTGATTAATTGAGCCCCAAATTCAGCCTCTAAATATTTCAACTGCTTACTTAACGCTGGTTGTGTAATATGAAGAATCTCTGCGGCCTGTGTCATATTGCCCGTTTGAACAAGGGTAATAAAATTGTGGTAGTAAGATGTATCCATAGAATCTCCCTATTATACACATAATATGATAAATAAAAATTATAACGAACTAAGTAACGGTCATTTCACATTTAATAAAATGCTATATATACTAAATTCAACAAAGTAATAGAAAGTAAATTGAGTTTTCAATTACCTTTCTATACTTATCACAAATTTTGATATATAACAATAGTTAAGAAAGTAGGTACTACTATGGGCGTGGTAAAAAGAACATTAAGTCGAGCAATTCGTAATTGGGAAGCACGTAGATTAATGACGGCTCGTAATAAAATTAGCCGGAAAAAACAATTAGAACGAGTATGGCCTTATCCTATGACTAAGGAAAAACGTCGTGAACTCGGTCAAGGTATAGCCGGTTTAGTTAATAACGACAATTAAAAGTTTGGAATCTACTAACTAGATTATTTATCTAGTGGTAGTACCACCTCAATAGAATCTAATACAGTACAAGTAGCAGCTCCATGACTTATGTCTTGGAGCTCTTTTTGTATGTGCTCTACATCGGTAGGTGGTATTAGAATTGTAATGTCTACATATTCACTAAAGCTTGCTTCATAATGTAATTTTTCATCCTGTACATATCTTTCTACTGCTCCATACAGCGAATAGTCAATCTTTGCTTGTAGTCGGGTTCGTGTTGTATGTAGTTCTTTAGGGGCAAGACGTAAGGTTTCCGCAACGGAGTGTGAATAGGCCCGAATCAAGCCACCAGTGCCCAATTTAATACCTCCAAAATAACGTGTTACGACGACGGCTACATTGGTAATGCCAGTTTTTTTGAGTACTTCTAGCATTGGTTTACCTGCTGTACCTGATGGTTCTCCATTATCGGAAGATCGTTGTTGTTCTTGCTGTGGCCCTAATGCATAGGCTGTGCAGTTATGACGTGCATCCCAGAATTCTTTATTGATGCGGCTTATAAAGGTTTGAGCTTCCTCTTCAGTCTTGCAAGGATATACAGTTGTTATAAACCGTGATTTTTCAACAACATATTCATGGCGAAATTCTTTCGCTACCGAAGTAAATTCTACCGTAGGGCTTATTGATTCAGACATATATTCACCTCCTTTGGAATCAAAGTTTATGTTTATTCATCATCACTTTATTATAATCTATTTATGAATGCTATGTATAGGTAAAAGAGGTTAATTCCCTTGTAAAAATGAAATAACCCTCTATATTTGGTAGGATATTGACGTAATGAGAATTTATGTTATTATTAAATATAGATATATGACTAGTTACTCATGTAATATGTTCATATATTGAAGTTTTAGAGTATATTAAACATTCTTAGTGAACCTGTTTATGGCTATTTTATTTACAATAGGGTATATATCATTTTTATAGACCGATGTTTAGACGTATATTTAAGTATATAGATACAAAATATAGTACGGATTTGTAATAATATAGTAAGTTGTAAGATAAGATATATGTATCTACAGAGTAGAAAGGCCTGTGAATATGAGCGTAAAAAAACAAGAATTTGATATTACAGGTATGCACTGTGCAG
>CAKQBP010000239.1 GCA_934216375.1 uncultured Veillonella sp. | reverse complement strand
AAGAGGATAAAAAGGTATTGTTCGAAGGTGCTCAAGCTACTATGCTCGACCTTGATCATGGTACCTATCCATTCGTAACATCCTCTCATCCAATCGCAGGCGGTGCTTCCACAGGCGCGGGTGTGGGTCCTAACTACTTGAAAAATATCTTCGGTGTAGTAAAAGCTTACGCTACACGCGTTGGTGCAGGTCCGTTCCCTACAGAGCTTCTTAACGAAACTGGCGATAACCTTCGTGAACTTGGTCATGAGTTCGGCACTGTAACGGGGCGTCCTCGTCGTTGTGGTTGGTTAGACCTCATGGTTGTAAAATACGCAGCAGGTCTTAACAGCCTTGATTATTTGGCTATTACTCGCTTGGATATTCTTGATACTTTCAAAGAATTGAAAATCTGCGTAGGTTACAAATTAAATGGTAAAGACGTAGAAGGCTTCCCAGCTAATTTGAAAGATCTTGAAGCATGCGAAGCAGTGTACGAAACATTGCCAGGTTGGGAAACTGATATTTCTGGTATTCGTGAATACGACAAATTGCCTGAAAATGCTCGTAAATATGTAGAACGCATTGCTGAAGTAACAGGTGTACCTTTGGGTATCGTATCCGTTGGCCCTAACCGTAGCCAAACTATCGACTTAGTAAATGTATTCTAAGCTATACTAATTTGATATAATAGGAAATTTGTATTTGGTAGCATTGATATAATATTATACATTTTAATATTTTTTGCTATGCAATCGATTTATAGAATTATACAGATATGACCCCTCGTAGAGGGGTCTTTTGTGTTGAATAGATGTAGAATATAAACGTGGATACTCTATATCTAATCCTTTAGGTTGCTACAGTAGTGAGGTATATCGAAGTATGCTATATAGTTATTAAAGTGTGAGTATATCGAGAAATATATAATAAATAATAGAGCACAATTGTTATATATACAGAAAAATGTATATTCAGATGAATCTATAAAATGAAAATTTGTTTAAAATATTCATTTTATACAAAGAGATACGTGCTTAAATTAGTTTATAATGAGACGAAATTTACTTATCTATAATTTTTTTGTATTCATAATAAATTATTAAGATACAAATATAAAGAAAAAAATAGATTTACATTAAGAAATAGTATATAATAGTACCAAGAAGTAGATTGATATTTTTTGATAAGGATCTGAGGAGTTAAAGATATGGTTGAAGTTTCTTACGAACGTTTAGCGACGATTTTTAAGGCATTAAGTGATGAAACAAGATTACACATCATCGATATGTTGTCTTGCAATGAATTATGTGCAGCCGATATTTTAGCGAGCTTCAATTTGTCTCAATCTACGTTGAGTTACCACATGAAAATCTTAATTGATGCAGGTGTAGTTAACTCTCAACGTAATGGTTTATGGACGCGTTACTCCATTAATGAAGCTACATTTGCCGATATTTTAGATATTCTCCCTCAATTATATAAAACTAAAGATGAGTGCATTTGTGCGCAGATTAAATACTGCCGCATTTCTGAGCACGAAAAAGAAGCGTAACAATGAGACGTTGGATTATGCATGTTGATATGGATGCATTTTTCGCGTCCATAGAACAACTGGATCATCCAGAGTATAAAGGCCACCCCGTAATCGTGGGTGGTCTTTCTTCACGTGGTGTTGTAGCTACCTGTTCCTATGAGGCTCGAAAATTTGGTGTTCACTCTGCGATGCCAATCTCGAGGGCTAAGAAACTCTGTCCTGATGGCATCTATGTATATCCTCGGATGGATCGATATAAAGAAGTATCGAACCAAATTTTTTCCATCATGAAAGAATTCACCCCTTATATTGAGCCTCTATCTATTGATGAAGCCTTTCTTGAAGTGAGCGGCATGTCTACCATGTATAGTGGTCCTAAAGCACTAGGACAAGCCATTAAAGATCGTGTATTCGAGAAAACAGGACTTATTATCTCTGCAGGCTTAGCACCCAATAAATTTCTTGCTAAATTGGCTTCTGATTTAGATAAACCCGATGGTCTTGTAGTCATCCCATACGGTCGTGAAAAAGAGGTGTTGGCTCCTTTGCCTATTAAACGTATTTGGGGTGTTGGTCCTCGGACAGAGAAAATTTTGAAAGCCGGTGGCTTTCACCTGATGCGTCATATTCAGTCTTTGCCTGATGAAAGTAGTTTAATTCCTCTCGTGGGTAATCAGGCAAAGCGCATATGGGAACTGGCGAATGGTATCGACGATAGACCTGTTGAAACAGATCGCAAGATACAATCAATTGGAGCGGAGGAAACCTATGAAGAAGACCTCACAGAGGG
>CAKQBP010000238.1 GCA_934216375.1 uncultured Veillonella sp. | reverse complement strand
ATAATAATGGAGGAGGTCACTAATGAAACGCGTAGTAGTAGATCCGATTTCCCGTATTTAAGGTCATTTACTGGTTGAAATAAAAGTTGATGAAGCGAGTGGTAAAGTAGAGGACGCATTGTCTTCTGGTACTGCTTGGCGCGGTATCGAACTTGTTGCTAAAGATCGCGATCCTCGTGACCTTTGGGCGTTTGTACAACGGATTTGTGGTGTATGTACTACAACACATGCGTTGGCAGCATTACGTGCGGTAGAGGATGCAATTGGAATTACAATTCCTAAAAATGCAAACTATATACGTAATATCATGCATAGTAGTCTAGATGTGCATGATCATATCGTGCATTTCTATCACTTACATGCGCTTGATTGGGTTAGTCCGGTAGCAGCTCTTAGTGCAGATCCTGCTAAAACCGCTCAATTACAAAATGATGTATTAGCAACTTATAATGTGAGCGGTTTAGCACCTGCGGAAACGGCATCAAAAGACTCAGCCTATCCTAAAGAGTTTCCTAAGGCTACTACAGCATACTTTACGGCTATACAACAAAAGGTTAAGAAAATAGTTGAATCAGGCCAATTGGGGATTTTCTCCGCTCAATGGTGGGATCATCCTGATTATAACTTGTTACCTCCAGAAGTTCATTTGATGGCCGTATCTCACTATTTGAACATTCTTGATCGTCAACGGGATATTGTAATTCCTCATGTTGTATTTGGTGGCAAAAACCCTCATCCTCATTACATTGTAGGTGGCATGCCATGCTCTATTTCTATGAATGATATGAATGCCCCTATTAATACGCAACGCCTTGCTGCTGTAGAGCAATCTATTGCATTGACTAAAGACTTAGTTGATAATTTTTACGTGCCAGATCTATTAGCTATCGGTAAAATATATGTAGAAAAAGGTATGATCGATGGTGGTGGCCTTGCGAAGAAACGCGTTATGTCCTATGGCGATTATCCTGATGATACGTACACCGGTATTTCTAATGGTGACTATCATAAGAAATGTATTGTTCGTTCCAATGGCGTTGTTGAAAACTTTGCGTTAGGTGTAGATAAAGCAACATTTATACCATTAGAAGGTAAAGATTTCATGGATCCTCAATACCTTAGTGAAGAGGTTGATCATTCCTGGTTTACATATCCAGATGGAACAAAAACACTTCATCCTATTGAAGGTGTTACTGATCCTAAATTTACAGGTCCTAAATCTGGTACAAAAGAAAAATGGGAATTCCTTGATGAAGATAAAAAATACTCTTGGATTAAATCTCCAACTTTCAAAGGGAAAACTGCAGAGGTTGGTCCATTAGCAAAATATATTGTTGTGTATACAAAGGTAAAACAAGGCATAATCAAAGACCCAACTTGGGCTGAATCTATGATTGTTCGTCAAATTGATACAGTATCACAAGTATTGGGTGTACCAGCTCATGTATGGATGACTACTATGGTAGGACGTACAGCTTGTCGTGGCCTTGATGCACAAGTTGCGTCTAACATCAGCCAATATTACTTCGATAAACTTGTAGAAAATATTAAAAATGGTGATACTGCGGTAGCGGATATGACTAAATTTGAGCCAAATACATGGGATAAAGACGCAAAAGGTGTTGGTCTTGTAGATGCGCCTCGAGGTGGCTTGGGTCACTGGATTCATATTAAAGATGGTCGCTCTGCAAATTACCAATGTATCGTCCCATCTACATGGAATGCGTGCCCTAAGACTGCAGCAAATGAACATGGCGCATACGAAGATGCTATGATTGATACACATGTAAAAATTGCAGACAAACCACTTGAAATTTTGAAGGTAATTCACTCCTTCGACCCATGTCTTGCCTGTGCAACCCATTTATACAATAAAAAAGGCGAAAAAATTGTTTCCGTCAATACAGATGCATTGTGTAAATAAAGGGTGGTGGACTTATGTTAATACATACTGACAAAAAGGCGTATGTCGTATTTAGTCTATGGCTGCGCATATTCCACTGGACTATGGTGCTTAGTGTAACGGCTTTATTCTGGACTGGTTTATATATTGGTGATCCAGGGTTTTCGGCTATTACAGGTAATCCAGAGCCAACTTTTGCAATTGATGGTTGGTTTTCTATGGAAACTATGCGTCGTATCCATTTCATTGCGGGTGTTATCTTAACATCCTCCTTTATCTTCCGATTTGCCGGTGCTCTTTGGAATCGAGGGGACAGACTATTGCCTAAATTCCGTCAAAAACGGTATTGGTACGGTCTTAAAGAAACTACATTGCACTATTTGATGATCCCTCAAAAACATGAACAT
>CAKQBP010000237.1 GCA_934216375.1 uncultured Veillonella sp. | reverse complement strand
GTGTTGGCGTTGTAGGGGAAATTTACGTTAAATTCCATCCAAGTGCTAACAATCATATTAATGAGCTCATTGAAAAGGAAGGCGGCGAAGTCGTTACATCTGGCTTGCTAGATTTCTTCTTGTATTGTGCAATGGATAGCACATACCGTGCTAAGCACCTTGATGGTACATGGCTATCTGGCTTCTTCGGTACATTGGCTCGTGAAGCCCTTGAACTCTACCGCTTGCCATATGCAAAAGCCGTAGCAGCGTCAAAACACTTTGACCCGTTACAACGTATGACAGAAGTAGCGAAAGAAGCAGCTCAATTCATCGGACTTGGTAACCAATGTGGTGAAGGCTGGTTCCTCACAGGCGATATGATTGACCTCATCGAAAAAGGGGCTAAACAAATCGTATGCTTACAACCATTTGGATGTTTACCAAACCACGTAACAGGTAAAGGCATGGTAAAAACACTATCCGCTGCCTACCCAGACGTGCGCATTGCGGCTATCGACTACGATCCAGGATCCAGTGCGGTAAACCAAGCAAATCGATTAAAACTACTACTATCGACAATGTTTGAATAAGAGTGCTCAGTTATATTTTCATTGGGGCCCCGTAACAACTACATAACACTAGTATAGAAAAAACACAGCCCTCTCTTGGCTCAGTACGGCGCTACGCTTCGTAAAATCGCTGCAGAGAGGGCTGTGTTCTTTTCTATATACACCCATTATGAAGAAGTCCCAATGAAAATATAACTAGTGCAGTGGGGAGAAGTTGGGATGGAAGTTAGTGAATAAGCGATAAGGTCTCTTACATTTTATAATGGGGCCCGAATACAACTGCATATTATTAGTATAGAAAAAATACAGCTATTTTTATACTAAATTTATTCTATTGTAACGGGGCCCCATTACGACTTAGTTTATTCCCTACAATCAGTTGAGCCTGCACTTTCCGTTATTGTGCTTAGGTGGTTATAGAAAAAGGAGTTAATCTATTTTAATATATAGTTTTATAGCCCCATAATGGGACGCCTCTACAGATAGTGTTAATATAAAAACGATACCCCTTTCTGAAGCGATTTTACGGAACGTAGTGACGTACTAAGCAAGGAAAGGGGTATCGTTTTTATATACTAATATTATTTAGTTGTAGTTGGGCCCCATTGTGGGGCTCAAACAAATGTATAAAAGGGATTATTCTTTCTCTACCAAACCATACAAGCACAATAAGGAAAGCGCTGCACATACTAGCATTGTAATCCCCATGGGGATCCCCGTATATTCCCCACCAATACCAACTAATGGAGATACGATTCCTGCAGAGAACATGCTAGCAAAGCCAAGTACTGCAGAGGCACTGCCAGCCATTTTACCGTATTTAGCCATTGCCATAGAGAAAGAGGCAGAGCCAAATAGGGATACTGTACATACGGTAAAGAATAGAATGGCCGTTACAGGAATAAGTGGCCATTCGAAAAGCATAGCTATTAAGAATAGCAAGGAGCCGATTGTTAGTTGCCAGAGGGCAAATGTTAGTAGTTGTCGAACTGTGATTACATTACTTAATCTAGCGCTTATGGCACTAGCTAAGATAATACCACAGCTATTGATACCAAAGAGATAGCTAAATTCTTGTGCAGATAGTTGAAAGATGTTTTGGTATACAAAGGATGAACCTGAGATATACGCAAAGAATCCACCAAAAGCAAAGAATTGGATTAGTGTTTGCCCAAGGAATCGCTTATCTTTAATAAGCGTAATGTAGTTCTTTGTAGCGGTTGCAACGCCACCTGTAACGCGTTTTTCTTTAGGTAAGCTTTCACGGAAGAGAAGAGATCCCACTAATAGAGTAGCAGAAAATATTGCTAAAATAACGAAGATAACGCGCCATGTAGTGAATAGTAATAATTGACCGCCGATGAGCGGAGCGATTACTGGTGCCAAACCGTTAACCATCATGAGCAATGCAAAGAGTTTAGTCAATTCTTGACCAAATGCAAAATCTCGAGCGATGGCCTTAGCAATTACAACGCCCACAGATCCTGTTAAACCTTGTAGAAAGCGTCCTAGTAAAAGTATTTCAATGCTTGGTGCATAAGCACAGATTATGCTAGAGATAACGCAAAGTAAGTTGCCTGTTATAAGAGGCAACTTACGGCCCATAGTATCACTAATAGGACCTCCAAATAATTGACCTAATGCAACACCAAAAGTCATCACACCAATGGTCATTTGAATATTTGATGCAGATGTATTTAGTTCACTAGGCATAATTGGTAATGCTGGTAAATATAAATCTGTTGCAAGTGGTGTGATGG
>CAKQBP010000236.1 GCA_934216375.1 uncultured Veillonella sp. | reverse complement strand
GAATGTAAATATATTATTTGCTGAACTTGTATTATTATTAGTTTCTTTATTGGTCTTTGTATTCTATTTGTATCCATGAGATTTAGCATATAAGGGTGTACGTTTGTTGCGTATCATTATTACTGCAGGCATATGGCTTGCTATGAACGCCCATATCTTGTATGGTGGTTATATTCCAGAATTTATTTTATCTTTAGTTCCCACCGTTTTTCCAACGTACCAAGGTAATCCACTAGTGTTTGTAACTCCAACTTTATTAGAAGCTGGTATGACAGGTGGAGCAGTGATTATAGGTGCATTGGTAGAGCGTGGTATTATTTCACAACGCCGTGAACGTATTTAATTTCTAGTTTCGACTTATATCCGTAAGGAATGAGAGCGAAGGAGGATCTATGAACAACATTGGACGTCCACTGGATGATAACTCAACTGTATCAATCCACGACAATGAAAAACTGAAGCAAGTTGAACGTAAAGAGGCCAAAAAAGAGAAGAAAAGTGGCATTACGATTCGAGAATTAACAATTATTGGTCTACTAGCAGGTATCACTATTGCATTAGGGCTTTCTGGTTATGGTATTATTCCATTAGGGCCGCTAAATGTAACAACTTTACATGTACCAACTCTAATTGGTGCTATTGTAGAAGGACCAAAAGTGGGGGCCTTTGTAGGCTTTATCTTTGGTTGCTATAGTTTGTGGCAAAATATTACAGCTCCTAATATTTTATCCCCACTATTTATTAATCCAATTATTTCCGTATTACCACGTATACTTTTCCCAGTATTAGCATATTTGGTATATCTATTATTGTGGAAAGCACCGCAAGGTCCACGTATTATTGTTTCTGCTTTTATGGGGACCGTATTCCATACAATCATGGTTATGGGATTAATCTTCTTACTCTATGCAGATATGTTTGCTCTTAAAATGAATCTTAGTCCAGATCAAGTATTAGGCTCTATTGTATTCTTGTCTGTTACACATGGTATTCCAGAAGCAGTTTTTGCTGCTGTAATTGTAACACCGGTGGCAATGGCTTTACGAAAAGTATTGCGTAAGGATGCTCCTAAGAAAACTAAAGGTGAAGCTATGCGAGACGCAAAAGTTACAGACCATCAATTAGGAGAAACTGAAGTGGTAGAAACCAAATAAGCTGAAGTTGTAGACGAAAATATAACGAAATAGTATTTTACAGGCTTTTTATAAATATGATAAAATAAATATCATTCGATAAGTATTGAGGAGGATAATCATGGCTAAACGTATTCGTACTATCAACACTGAATCCTTACAAAAAACTGCTAAAACTGGCGGTTGTGGGGAATGTCAAACATCTTGCCAATCCGCTTGTAAAACAAGTTGCACAGTTGGTAACCAAGTTTGCAAACAAAAATAATGAAGAGGCTCGCTT
Organism: uncultured Veillonella sp.; assembly: GCA_934216375.1. GTDB lineage: Bacteria > Bacillota > Negativicutes > Veillonellales > Veillonellaceae > Veillonella. The sequence continues at coordinate 913 of CAKQBP010000236.1, read as the reverse complement.
AGCGGGCCTTTTTATTTATGTTTTAAAGACATACATTGTATAGTATATCTTTATGACTCTTTTTATAACGTTTAGTGTGGAAATGTGGTACAATTATCTAGAAAGTTCTATATACTAGAGCTTTTACCATACACATCAATTGGAGGTACCATGTTAGAATTAAAACCAATGATCCATAAGTTTCGGATGAAGGATAACTATTACTGCTTAGACGTAAATAGCGGTATTATCCATGTTATCGACGAACTCATCGATAGAGTTCTTGACATATATGATGGCACTAATCGCGATGCTGTACATGCTGCGTTAGATGCTAAAGAAGATGCAGTAGAACTAGATGAGATTATGGACGAGTTAGATGAGCTCATCAAAGCGGAGCAACTATTTGCACCGATGAGTAAAGAGTTTAAACTTGTAGTAGGTGAGAAACCTATTGTTAAGGCATTATGCTTAAATATTGCTCACGATTGTAATTTAGCATGTAAATATTGCTTTGCTAGTCAAGGGGATTACGGCGGTGTTAAACGAGAATTGATGAGCTTTGATGTAGCAAAACGAGCTGTGGACTTTCTTATTAAAATGAGTGGACCTCGCCAACATTGCGAAATTGACTTTTTCGGTGGTGAGCCATTGTTGAACTGGGATGTTGTTAAGCAAACGGTTGAATACATTGAATCCATTCAAGAAAAGCACAATAAGATATTTAAGCTTACATTGACTACGAATGGTATGCTTTTAACACAAGATAAAATCGACTATGTAAACAAACACAAGATGAGTTTAGTATTGTCTTTGGATGGTCGTGAATCCGTACATAATGCAATGCGTCCAGTAGCAGGTAGTGGTGCAGAGTCTTATAAATATATTGCTAAAAATCTTATTAATGCAGTAAAACAACGTCATGGTTTAGAAT
>CAKQBP010000235.1 GCA_934216375.1 uncultured Veillonella sp. | reverse complement strand
GGTTGAAGAAGCCGTAAATGCATTACAACCTGGCGATGTATTGATGCTTGAAAATTTGCGTTATCACAACGAAGAAACTAAAAACGACCCTGAGTTTGCTAAGCAATTGGCAGCTCTTGCAGATGTTGCTATCAATGATGCGTTTGGTGTTTCTCACCGTAATGCAGCATCCGTAGTTGGTATTGCTGACTATATTCCTATGGTAGCAGGTTTCTTGCTCAAAAAAGAAATTGAAGCATTAAGTGCAGCTGTAGTACATCCTAAAACACCTATGGCGGCAATCATTGGTGGTGCAAAAGTAACAGATAAAATTTCTGTTATTTCTAACCTTTTGCCTAAAGTTGATGTAATGATCATCGGCGGTGGCATGGCTAATGCGTTCATTAAAGCACAAGGATGCAACATTGGTAGCTCTTTATTTGAAGAAGGCCAAGAAGCTATCGCTACAGACCTTGTTATGGAAGCTCGCGTAGCAGGTGCTAAATTATTAACACCTATCGATGCTGTAGTAGCAGATGCTTTCAGCAACGATGCTAATACTAAAATTGTAGACGTTGATCAAATCGAAGACGGCTGGATGGTATTAGATATTGGGCCTAAAACACGCGAACTTTATATAGAGGCATTGGCGCCAATGAAGACTATTATTTGGAATGGTCCTATGGGCGTATTTGAAATGGAAAACTTTGCAGCTGGTACGAATGCAGTAGCGAAAGCTGTAGCTGAATCTGATGCGATGACTATCGTTGGCGGTGGCGACTCTGTAGCAGCCATTGAAAAAAGTGGCTTAGCAGATAAAATTAGCCATATCTCCACAGGTGGCGGTGCATCTTTAGAATTCTTAGAAGGCAAAATCCTACCGGGTATTGCTGCATTGTCCGAGGCATAATATGAGAAAACCCATTATTGCAGGGAATTGGAAAATGAATGGCACCATTGCATCTGGATCAATTCTGATCGAAGCGTTTAACAGCGTGTTACAAGATATGGAATTGTCCTGTGATGTAGTTGTATGTCCGCCTTTTACAGCTATCGAACGTGCTGTAGTATTGACGAAAAATACAGCTATGGAAGTAGGTGCACAAACTATGGATTATCATGATGCTGGTGCATTTACTGGTGAGATTTCACCACTTATGCTTACAGAGGTAGGCGTTAATTATGTAATCATCGGTCACTCTGAGCGCCGTGAATATTATGGTGAAACAGATGAGACCGTTAATGCAAAAATTAAAAGTGCATTTCATCATAATTTGAATCCTATTGTCTGTGTTGGTGAAAGTTTAGAACAACGTGAGACTGGTCATACGATTGACTGGATTACGTCACAACTTAAAGGGGCTTTGGCTGATATTCCGAAAGAGCAAGTCAGCCAATTAATTATTGCGTACGAACCAATTTGGGCTATCGGTACGGGCAAGACAGCAACGGCTGATCAAGCTGAAGAGGTATGTAAAGAAATCCGCAATTACATTCGATCTCTATATGATAATGAAACTGCTGATGCAGTACGCATCCAGTATGGTGGTAGCGTTAAATCAGAAAATGCATTAGAAATCCTTGGAGAGCCTAATATTGACGGTGCTCTCGTAGGTGGTGCATCCTTAGTGGTCGATGAATTTATTGATATTATTAAAGCTGCAAACCAAGTAAGCGCTTAATATGAGGTTACAAATGGCTAAATTAGAGGCTCCCGTAATGCTAGTCATCCTAGATGGCTTTGGCTTGGGGGATAAATCAGACACAACCAATGCTGTAGTACAGGCGAAGCCGCTCTGTTTTAATCGATTATGGGATATGTATCCACATACAACATTAGAAGCATCCGGACTTGCGGTAGGCCTTCCAGAAGGTCAAATGGGAAACTCTGAAGTTGGCCATTTAAATCTTGGTTCTGGTCGCATCGTGTATCAAGATTTGACTCGTATTACTAAAGATGTCGAGTCCGGTGAGTTTTATAATCGTCCTGTTATGAAGGAACTATACGAAGTAGCTAAGAAGCAAAGCTTACATCTTATAGGCCTAGTTTCAGATGGCAATGTGCATTGCTCCTTAGATCATATTAAGGCAGTCATTAAAGGGGCTCATGATAATGGGATCGAGCATGTGTATGTCCATGCTTTGCTCGATGGTCGTGATGTAGCTCCGCAATGTGCACAAGGCTATTTAAAGGACTTAGAAGCGTATATGGCAGAGCTCAACTGTGGCAAAATTTCTACAGTTAGTGGTCGCTATTATGCAATGGACCGCGATAATCGTTGGGACCGCGTTGAATTGGCATATAATGCCATCGTACATGGTCAAGGTGAAATAGCTACATCTGCATGTG
>CAKQBP010000234.1 GCA_934216375.1 uncultured Veillonella sp. | reverse complement strand
AAACTATCCTCATAGAGAAATAGTATAATTCAGTATATATTTTGTTTTATTAAATGAAGAGATTCAATAGTTGTTTTATATTTTAGTTTTTTATAAATAGTATAGACAAGTTCCTATTAAAAGAGGAGACTAAGAAACTGATGAAATATCAGATATTACCATTTTTCATATCGCCATAAGATACGTGGATGCGTGTGAAAATATAATTATTACGAAAAGCATAAGATATTAAAAGGGTCGAGGTACCTTTGAATAATCAGTCAATTATAAACTACGTATGAAAGAATCGTGAAAAATATGTTGGATATTTGCGTGTTTTACTTGCGTTAAGCATTAAAAATAGCGTAAACTATAGAGAGTATCTACTATTTATGATATTGAGGTAATCCTGTGAATTTACAAATACGAATTTGGATATCCAATGTTGTGCTGTTTGTTGTACCTATTTTAATAGCAATTATCTTATTTTTGCTATATTTTACAGGTTTGCGCATATTGGCCAATGCCGGTTATTATTTGCGTATTGAGCAGGAACAACAGTTTAAAAGTGTCAGTCGAATAACTGAAACCATTACCTTTTATGGGTTAGAAAATGATCTAATTAATAGCTTGGTTAAGCCTAGCTATAGCCTACTTGATCCAAAGGAAGTATATGTTGAAGTACTCGATCAAGGAAACATGGTGTATAACTATGGTAATCCACAAATCTATAGTGCTTCTGCCATTGTTGGTCTTATTGATGTTAATCCTGAATTACAGGGCATCGTATATCAATCCAATAATACTTTCGTTTATGAAATGAGAAAGTACGATGGACGTCATTCCTATGTATACCATATTGCGATTAGGCGTGCTACTCATGGTAGTGATAGCTTAATGGAATCCGTATCTTTTTATATTATCGTAGTTTCCATATTGCTCTTTATTGTTACATTTTTTGCTATTAACCGATTTGTTACACGGTTTATCATGATTCACGTTAAGAACATGACAAAGTCATTAGAAATGGCAAATCGTCAGATTGAAATGGAACAAGAACAACAGAAAGAGCTACTTGCGGGTATATCCCATGATATACGAACTCCGTTGACGGCTATTAAAGCTTATGCTGAAGGTGTTCGTGATGGTATTGCACCAACGGAAGAGCAACAAAAAAGATATATGGGGATTATTTTGAAGCGGGCCAATGATTTGGATTCTATGTTAGAGGAACTATTCCTCATAACAACATTGAACTATAAAAAAGAATCTCGTCCGTCTGAGCGAATTGAATTAGGTCAGTTTGTGCATGACTTTGTAGAAGATCATTTAGCTCCGTATCAATCGAAGGGGCTTGAGATTAAGGCTCGTATAGCTACGGAAACACCTTTTATCAATGCTAACCCACAATTGTTACAACGAGTTTTGCAGAATGTGTTGAACAATAGTGCTAAGTATAAAATGGCCGATATTGGTCATTGCGTCATAGATGTAACGAGTGATGATGATTTTGTATATTGTGTCATCAGTGATGATGGTCCAGGTGTACCACCAGAATCTCTAGAGCGTCTGATGCGCCCATTCTATCGTGTAGATTCGTCTCGTACGAATCCTCAAGAAGGTAGTGGCCTAGGATTGTCGATTATCCGTCGAATTATGGAAATCTTTGAAGGCCGAGTTATGATTGAAAATGTAAGGCCACATGGTCTACGTATTATATTAGAGTTTCCTAAGCAAGGAGAAGAATCATGAGTGAACATATCTTAATTATTGAAGACGATTTGGATATTGCCAATATTGAGCGTGATTATTTAATGGTGGCGGGCTATGATGTAACTATTATGACTAATGGTACAGATGGCATTGAAGCAGCATTGAATACTCCTGTAGACCTTATTATCCTTGATGTTATGTTGCCAGAAATGGATGGTTTTGAAGTTTGTCGCCAAATTCGTGACAAAGTTCGTGTACCAATCGTTATGGTAACTGCGCGCCTTGACGATATCGATAAAATCCGTGGTTTAGGCGTAGGCGCTGATGATTATATTGAAAAGCCATTCTCTCCATCTGTATTGATTGCGAAGATTAAAGCCATGTTGGCGCAATATAAACGTTTAACAGAGCGCGATGCAATGGAAACTAACGCTATTCAATCCGGTGAAATTCGTCTCGATCCTAAGATGATGAAAGTATGGGTGAATGAAAAAGAGGTTCATCTCAAAAAGAAAGAATTCCAGTTGTTAGAATTCTTGATGCGTAACCGTGATATTGTATTTAGCAAAGAAGAATTATATTCTCGTGTATGGGGTCTTGACTCCTATGGTGATTATGCAACTGTAGCGGTTCATATT
>CAKQBP010000233.1 GCA_934216375.1 uncultured Veillonella sp. | reverse complement strand
CTCCTAATTAATGCGGAAACCTTAAACTACAAACTAATGCGAAGCAAAAAATAATAAAGTATAACCTATTTTACATATGGTACTTCACCAGGTTTTACCAATCCTAGCTCCTCACGAGCAACCCCTTCTATGGTCCTTGGATCTTGTAACCTGGCCTTTTCCTGTTCTAACTCTTCATTTCGCTGCTGTAACTCTTGCAATTGTTGCTCTATATGTTGTTTTTCTTGATATACAGCCACCAAGCGATAAGCCTGCCCTAACAGTAACAGCACCATAATCCCTATGCCAATTCGCTTGATCCACATGAGGATAATACGCTGATCCTGTGCTTTGCGATTAGGACGAACCCGTTTGCGCGGCCTTTTTGGGCGTTGTATTTCCATAATGTCCTGAGTCATAATGTCCCCCAAATATTCATCATCTGTATACTGTCATTTTTAGATTATACCACATAACAGAGCTTGGGACTAAAGAAAATTACAGATATGTCTCATTAAGAACAATAACATAAATCCGTATAAATTTAAAACTCCATACGCAATTTTAGCTTTTTATACACGAAAGTAAACATCCACTTACATAGACTCAGCCTTTACAACATGTTCACGAATGACAGCACAAGAAGTTTTAAATAAGGCTAGCTCTTCATTGGTTAGTTGCAGTTCAAAAACATCTTCGATACCATCTTTACCAATAACAGCAGGAGTAGATGCAAATATTCCTTCTTCTCCATATTGTCCATCTAAATAACAGGAGCAAGGCAATACCTTCTTTTCGTCATGAAATACAGCGCGGATTAATTCTGTGGTAGCACTAGCAATCCCAAATTCCGTAGACCCCTTACCTGCTAGTACATGATAGCCACCAATTTTAACATCATCTAGTGTTTTTGCATGGTCAAGTTCAGGAAATCTATGGGGTAGCTCTCGATGTAATTCTAAAAGTGGTTTCCCTTGTACACAAATATGGGACCATGGCACCATAGCACTACCTCCATGTTCACCTAAGCAGTAGGCTGTAATAGAGCGATTACTAATAGTAAAGATATGCGCTAATTCTTTTTGCAATCTAGCTGAGTCTAGAGCTGTTCCCGTTGAAATGATGCGTTTAGGATTCCACTCAAGATGTTTACATAAATAGGTAGCTACCACATCAGCGGGATTAGAAATCGAAATGATAAAGCCTTTGAAGCAAGATTGCTTGATACGTGGAATAACATCTTTAAGTACAGCTACGGTTTCACCAAGACTCTCGAGACGATCTTGATACAAATTCGGCAAAGGTCCCGCACTAAAAACGAGAATATCACAATCTCCACATTCTTCAATAGGACCTGATGTAGCAGTTACTTGATGTGGAATATAACTAACGGCATCATTAATATCCATAGCTTGCGCTTGAGCTTTTTTCTCGTCAATATCCATCATATATAATTCATCAACCTCACCTTGTAAGGCTAAAGAAAATGCTACATGAGAGCCTACATGTCCAGTACCAATAATACCTACCTTGCGTAACTTCATAAGAGCCTCCATACCTTAGCATAAAACGATAACATATCCTCAAATGCCAATTATTTAAATCACGTATATCCGTATATGATTTACCTTAATAGAATCATAACTCATTTAAATTCATCTCATCCAAATTGAGTGGGAACAAATCTTTTCCTTCCATCGCTTGAGGAGATTTTTCTAAATATTGTTTACGCATGGACCATAAGATATCCAAATCCTTAGGATCTAATTTGGATAAAGCATATATCATAGTAAAATCAGAACCATAATGCCCACGTAAACTATCAGGCACACCCTTAGAACCTTCACCACTAATGCGATTATTAAAAAAACCTTGGATACGACGATTATCTAAATCTATAATAATAAAACCTGATCCATCATACACATATAATGTATGATTAACACGTTTTAATGCACGTACTGTATTCGTAATAAAATACTGGTCCTTCAAATCGATGAGAGACGACTCATAACCAGAATGGTAAAAGTCACCATAATAATGGGCCCCTCCATCGGTAGAGTCCAACAAACTTTTAAATTCGTCTTGCTCATCATTACTGAAATCAGACAATGCTTTTACCGTTGTTACATTCCGTAAGCCTCGTTGGTAATCATCCGATTTAGGAGGTTCTATATGTTGCCCTCTAAAGGTTATGGGCATCAAGCGAAGTGTATTATCAGATAAATTATAAATCCCTAGTCCTTCATAACCTAAGAAGTACACTTGTGAGCCACTGGTCTTCATCGCTAATATTCGTTTTGAAAAAATGGCATCACTAGAATTAACCAGTGTATGCGCTTCCGGATCAAT
>CAKQBP010000232.1 GCA_934216375.1 uncultured Veillonella sp. | reverse complement strand
CAACTTGTAGAGGGCGGAGATACTGTTGTTGTTATCGAACATAATTTAGATGTTATTAAGATGGCTGACCACATTATTGATCTTGGCCCTGAAGGTGGTAATCGCGGAGGCACTATCGTGGCAACTGGTACGCCTGAGGAAATTGTTAAGGTGAAAGAAAGCTATACCGGGAAATTCTTAGGGCCTGTATTGGAACAGACTAAGAAATTTATGAAAGCAGCGAAGCATAAGAAATAAAATAGTACATATAATTAAGTTTCTATAAAAGAAAAAATCATAAAGAGAATAGACTACATTCTTCAACTCATAAAGGGCATTATTTAAAGAAGTGTGTAAGCTATTCTCTTGTAATCTACAAGGAAAGGAGGAAATATGCCGTCTGAAGAATTACTGGAAAAGGTTAGCCATTTGCCAACTACACCAGGCGTATATTTATGGCGTGATCAATATAACCGAATTATTTATGTAGGTAAGGCTATTAACTTGCGAAATCGTGTGCGTTCCTATGTGCGTAACGATGCAAATCGCGCACCAAAGGTTACGGCCATGATGAAGCGTGCCGTCGATGTGGAAGTCATTCAAACAAAAACGGAGATGGAAGCGCTCATCTTGGAGAATACACTTATCAAGGAGCATGAACCGAAATATAATATTAGGCTTCGTGATGATAAGACGTATCCCTATGTTAAAATATCAGTGCAAGAGGACTATCCTCGAGTATATATGACGCGTCGCCTAGAGCGTGATGGAGCCAAGTACTTTGGCCCTTTTACAGATGTCACATCTGTTCATGTGGTACTGAAATTAATACGACAGTACTATCCATTGCGTACCTGTAAGTCTATGAAGGTAGAACGCCCATGCTTACAGTATCATATGCATTACTGCGAGGCACCGTGTTTTAACAAAATATCGGTACCCGATTATCGGAAGTATATTGACGAAATCATAGAACTTTTTGAAGGTAAACCTATACCATTGCTAAAGGAAATTAAATCAAAGATGGAGGCTGCTGCAGAAGATTTGCGCTTTGAAGATGCTGCACGTTATCGTGATCAATTGTCTAGCATTGAAAAGATACAAGAAAAGCAATGCATGGTTACCCAACGTGGCGACTTAGACGTCTTAGGATTGGCTGTAGATACATCGATGGCCTGTGTACAGTTGCTATTCATCCGCAGTGGTCGTCTGTTAGGCCGTGAGAATTACTTTGTGCAACATGATGGCGATAGTTCAGAAACTATTATGACAGACTTTATCAAGCAATACTATGGGGATACAAACTTTATTCCTAAAGAATTGTTACTACCTATGGAGAGTACAGATAGGGACTTATTAACGGAATGGTTTACACAGCTCAAAGGCCAACATGTAGATGTATCTGTGCCACAACGTGGCTATAAGATGGATATGATTAAGATGGCTCATGAAAATGCAGAAACTTTCCTTGAAGAACGTCGTCGTCAGTGGCAGCACCAAATCGATAAGACTGGCGGAGCGATTAAGAAGCTAGCCGAGATTCTCGACTTACCACGTTTACCAGAACGTATGGAGTGTTTTGATATATCTCATACACAAGGAACTGAAACGGTGGCTTCTATGGTTGTTTTTGAAGGTGGCAAGCCTGCGAAGAAAGAATATCGCCGCTTTAAACTGAAAACCACACAGGGTAAACCTGATGATTTTAAATCGATGGCTGAAATTATGGAACGTCGTTACGGGAATGAAACAGACTGGCCTATGCCAGATCTTATTATTATCGATGGTGGTAAAGGTCAGCTCAATGCGGCTTTGCCGTTAATCCGTGCCGTTGGTGTTACAGATGTGCCAGTTATCTCCTTGGCTAAGCGTATTGAAGAGGTCTTTGTAGAAGGACAATCTGAAAGTATCATTTTGAGTCATCACACGCCGTAGCTTCAATTACTTCAACAAATTCGTGATGAAGCGCATCGCTTTGCCATTACCTATCACCGTAAGTTGCGCGGTAAGCGAAATCTTGAGTCTATTCTTGACCACATTGAAGGTATCGGGCCTAAACGCCGTAAGGCCTTATGGGCTCACTTTAATAGTTTAGAGGCCATGAAAGAGGCATCTATTGATGAACTTGCAAATGTAGAATCTATGAATTATAAGACGGCAGAAACGCTATATAATTTTTTCCGTATGTCCAAAGTAGAGAAACAAGAGGCTCTAAAATAAAAAAATCACCTATTGATTACTTACATTTGAGCGTAATCAATAGGTGATTTTATTATTTTACAATAGTTCTAGGTTTGTAATGTTGTATGTAGTATGTGCGAAGTGTAAATAATATACCCGCAACTACTACGCTAGCCAACAACCCAATCCATA
>CAKQBP010000231.1 GCA_934216375.1 uncultured Veillonella sp. | reverse complement strand
GAGAACTTGGTGACGAAGGTCGCGTCTTAGTACGTGCATCCGGGACAGAACCACTCATTCGTGTCATGGCTGAAGGACCTAACCAAGAAGAACTACAATCCCTGTGCCAAGAAATCGCTGATATTATCGGTAGAGAACAAGGGTTGGCTGAATAAAAGTAGGGTGTGAGGCGGCAGAGGAGCTTGCGACGATGAAGCCCACACATCACTTTGTTCCGAGCGTAAGATTTTGCAAAGCAAAATCCACAGCGAGGAACCGGTTATATTAAGATTAAACCTATATTTTTATCCATTCTACAACTTTTATATCAAAGGTATACCCTCCTATATATATCCCTTTGCTCCGTCCTACGTAAAGTCGCTGCAGGAACAGATATAGGAGGTTTAGAGATGAGTGATATTTTAAATTGAATAATCATAATGAATAACCTTTTTGTTTTGGGTTATTCTAAGCTTAGAGGGTGATATTATGAAAACAATAGGCTTAATTGGGGGAATGAGCTGGGAAAGTACGATTACGTATTACCAAGTTTTGAATGAAACTATTAAGCAAGTTTTGGGCGGCTTACATTCGGCAAAATGTATTTTATATAGCGTTGATTTTGAAGAAATAGAAAAGTGCCAGGCAAATGGCGATTGGGATAGAAGCGCTGAAATTTTATCCGATGCGGCTCAATCTCTTGAAAAGGCTGGTGCTGATTATATTGTTATATGCACGAATACAATGCATAAAGTAGCGGATGAAATAGAAAGACATATTCACATACCTCTTCTTCATATTGCGGAAATGACTGCAGTAGAGTTAGAAAAATCAGGTATTACAAAAGTAGGTCTACTCGGTACCAAGTACACGATGCAACAAGATTTTTATAAGTGTATCTTGGAAAATCGGGGGATTCATGTTGTTATCCCTAACGAAGATCAAGTTGAACTTGTGAATGATATTATATACAATGAATTGTGTTTAGGTGTTATTTCTAATGAATCTAAACAACAATACTTAGATATTATTGGTGATTTGGTAAAATCTGGTGTACAAGGTGTTATTTTAGGCTGTACTGAAATCGGACTACTTGTTAAACAGGATGATACAGATATACCGTTATTTGATACTACATTGATACATGCAAAAAATGCGGCGTTGATTTCTATTGATAGAGCATAATATAGTTAGGTTTTATTTTGGTTTAAGTAACATAACCCTCTATTAGATATTTTTATTTATTTTTAGAATATCTAATAGAGGGTTATGTTATGTATTTAGAATTAGTTAAAGTCTAAAGCAAGTCTTTTTGTATAGTTTGACTTTATATGAGGGGAGTTACTATAGGCACGTATATAGGAAGTAATTTGTGTTATTATAGCCATATAGTCTGAAATATATTCGATAGAAAAGGTGTAATATGAAGCTTGCTATAAAAGAGTATTGGGAAAATCTTAAAGCAGAATATGGAGCTACATATAACGCGTCTATATTTAGTGATTATGATATATTAAAGCAATGTACAGAGCGTTTTAGAACTTACTTACGTGTTTTGATGCATGAGCATCCGCATGATGTAGATGTGGTATGTGTTTTAGCAACTGTTGAACAGGTGTTGAGGCATGAAGAAAATTCAATACAACTATTGGAAGAGTTCCTCAGAAAATATACAGAAGAACTGAGTGATACTGAAAAAGCAAGAGTTTACACTAATCTAGCCTTTTATCATAATGGGGAGATAGAGGAATATAACTATTTAGTAAAAGCTGAAAAGTTAAATTCTCCATATATAGAGACTTATAGAGGATTGGCTTTATATCATTTTTCCTCTTATGCAGATAAGGGTTCAATAGAGGAGTTGAAGAAAAGTTTATGTGCCTTTGAAAAGGGAAGAATAGTATCCAACGATTATGAAATGAACTTTGGCTATGCAGTGTGTTTGTTTGAGCTTAAGAAATATGAGAAAGCAAAGGCCATTTTTGAAGAGTTATTAAAAAGCTATCCCAATAGAATGAAATTACTAGTTTGTATTGTTTATTGTGATGTGTATTTAGGTAATAAAAAGCAAGCCCTCGATCGTTTGAAGCAAATTAAGCTTGGAGGTGATGTAGCATATCATTTAAGTAACGATGAAGTTTTTGAGTTTGATATCATTGACGTCTATTTTATATTAGATGAGTACAGCCTATTCTTAGACGAATGTGAAAAGGCTAAAGAGCACTGTGATTTAAGTGATGGCCCTTATTACTTTGGTCTTTGGATTATGAATCAACATGATATGTTCCATCGTGAAGTGGACAAGCAGCGAAATGAAATATTGACATGCATTGAAGATGCAAAAATGGACGAAGACTTTGATAGTGAAGAAGAAAAGCAGGAA
>CAKQBP010000230.1 GCA_934216375.1 uncultured Veillonella sp. | reverse complement strand
CCCATGAATAGATGCATCACTATTTAATTCTTGCAACGCCGCTACTACTTCATCTTGCGTTGCCGTTTCAGGCAATTGCTTTAACACAAAACCATAGCCAAAATTTTTAGCTGTTTTTTCCATAAATGTAGCATACATATGAGCGCCGTGGTCTTCACCGACAAGTAACACTGCCATAGTAATCACAGAGTTGCCTACTGCTGCAACTTTTTCTTGTAAAATCGCCTTGTGAGCATCTGCTACCGCTTTACCTCGTAATTCGATCATAAGTATCTCCATTCATTCAAACTATTTATAAAAAAGGTGCCTCCTGAGAGGCACCAAAGTCTCTTATTCTATTATATAACGAACTGTCTATAATTTCTAATTATCTATTAAAGTGGACGGTAATTGCCGTCCCCGCTTGAACAGTAGTGCCCCCACTTTCATCTTGAGAAACGGCAATACCCGTTCCATCAGGCTTAAACGCAAGCCCCGCCTTATGTAGCCAATCACGTACTTCACCATAGGTGAAGCCAGTAAAATTAGGTAACGTTACGGAACCATCACTAGAAAGATTTGGCTCTGGCAATGTATTGCTAGGTTTAACAGCTACAGGAGTACTATCTTTAACATATGGGCTCAATTGGTAGTAGCGTACAAGTTGAGACACAATATCTTTAAATACTGGTGCCGCAATTTGACCACCATAAATAGACCCTTTTTGCGGATCATCAATGGCTACAAGAACCACAAATTTCGGATCCTCTACAGGGCCAAAGCCGATAAAGGATGCAATGTATTGACCATCTAAATAGCCACCGCGTTTAGTATCTAATTTTTCCGCCGTACCAGTTTTGCCTCCAAAGTGATAGCCTTCCACCATCGCTTTGTTACCACCGCCTTCAGACACCTCTTTTTCCAAGATATCTACAATAGTTTTTGCTGTTTCCTCTGGCACTGGTTGACCTACTACAGTATTTTCGGTAGTACTTGTTACTTCTCCTTGAGCATTGCTATAAGACTTGATAATATGCGGACGCATCATAGCGCCTCCATTAGAAAGAGCACCAAAGGCACGTACCATTTGTAACGGCGTAACCGCAATACCTTGACCGATAGACATAGTCGCTACATCCAACTTACTCATATCTTCCGGATTATACAAGATACCTGCTCCTTCACCAGGCAATTCAATGCCCGTTTCAGAGCCAAAACCATAATCGCGCACATATTTAGAAAGGATATCTGCCCCAGTTGTTGTACCAATTTCTGCCATACCTGTATTGATAGAATACTTCAAGATATCTAGCAATCGAACTGGACCATAACCTTCGCCATTCCAGTTTCTCATCACATGACCATTCGCTACAAAGGCCCCTTTATCATTGTACACGGTTTCTAATTTCCACTTTCCTGAAGCAAGAGCTGCAGATGCAACGATTGGTTTGAATGTAGAACCTGGTTCGTATAAGTTAGTAACAGCAATATTTTTGAAAGCCTCTTCCCCACTTTGATTATAATTGTTAGGATCATAACTTGGACGATTCGCCATCGCAAGAATTTCACCAGTCTTAGGATCCATAACGATAACACTAGCATGTTTAGCCCCTGTATCAGCCATCGCTTTATCAAGTGCACGTTCTGCAATAAATTGGATGGTTGCATCAATTGTTAAAGTTACGCTTTTACCCTTATCAGGTAAGAATTTGGACAATACGGAACCAAAGATAGCATTACCTTTATTATCGGTAGCAACGATTTCTTGCTGTACGCCACCCTTTAACTCATCATCAAGGACCATTTCGAGCCCATCAAGGCCTTTATCATCGGTACCGACAAACCCTAGTATTTGAGCTGCTAGTACACCATTTGGGTAATAACGTTTGGACTCTTCCACAAAGTTAAGACCCACAATATTATTATCCTTAATGACTTGTGCCACCGCCTTAGACTTGTCCGCATCCATCATGCGATTAATCCATACGAAGGCAGAATCCTCTTGCAGAGCTTTCACAATATTTTCTTTTGACATAGTTACATACGGCGAAATGAGTTCCGCAATCTCTTGGGGAGACTGTTTAATCATCTTAGGGTCCGCATACAAAGATTTTGTAACCACACTCATCGCCAAAGGCTTACCATTACGGTCATAGATTGTACCGCGCGGTGATTGTAATTTTCTATCTACTTGAACCTGTAATAAATTTTTCTTCTCTAGATCAAATGTATCAAAGACCTGCAACTGTGCCAAACGCCCTATGAGGACAAAGGCAACAGTCATGAGAATGGCAAGGCACCAAGTAGTACGACTCCAACCACTCACGCGTCGCAACGCTTTATTTAGTAAATTCATCATTTCTCCACCGGACGGCGTAACTTATGGT
>CAKQBP010000229.1 GCA_934216375.1 uncultured Veillonella sp. | reverse complement strand
CTATGCTGTGCATGGTAGCTCTCTTGGTCGGCTGTGGCAATGATACTGCTAAAGACAGCAAACAAGGGAAGCATATGAATGTTGGTTTGTATTGGTTTGGTGAAACATTAGACCCAACTCACGAATGGGATGCGTGGACATTGACTCGTATCGGTGCAGGTGAAAACTTAGCCGTTGTAACACCGGATATGAAATTTGCCCCACAATTGGCAGATTCTTGGGAAAATGTGGACCCTACAACATGGAAATTCCACATCCGTGAAAACGTTAAATTCCACAATGGTACACCGATGACGCCTCAAAAGGTAAAAGAGTCCATCGAGTATACGATGAAACAAAGTGCTCGTTCCGCTAAAGCAGTTAAAATAGAGTCCATCACAGTAGATGGTCAAAACTTGATTATTAAGACTACAGAACCTAATGGTTCCTTGTTGTCCAGCTTGACTGAACCTGCTTTCGTTATCATGGACACTGCAGATCTTAAAGATGTAGCATCTAAACCAGTTCTTACAGGTCCTTACAAAATTACTGCTTTCAAAAAAGGCGAAACAATTGAACTCGCTGCCTTCGCAGATTACTGGGGCGGAAAACCAGGTCTTGATTCCGTAACTGTAAAAGACATCGAAGACAACAATAAACGGGCTATGGCGTTGCAATCTAAAGACGTAGACGTAATTCAAAAAGTGGACTCTGCTAACCGCAGCTTGTTCAAAGACGGTTTCAATATTCAAGATATCGCAGGCGTTCGTGTGTTTATGTTGAAAGCAAATCACACAGAAGCATCTCCATTGCATGATAAAGCTGTACGTTCCGCTATTGCTCATATCATTAACTATGATTCCATGGCTAAAATCATCGGCAATGGCTCTACACCAGGGGCGGCACCATTCCCGCCATCTGCCAACTTAGGCTATGATGCGATTGCTAATAAACCGATGACAGATGTAGCAAAAGCTGACCAAATCTTGACTCAAGCTGGTTACGCTAAGAATGCAAACGGCATGTATGCAAAAGATGGCAAAGAATTAGCGATTACTATTGCTATTTGGGGTAAAGACACAAGCTTATACGAAGAAATCCAACAAGAATTGAAAAAAGCTGGTATTGCTGTAACTCTTAAGAAATTACAAAGCCCTGATGAAGTAGATACACTTGGTACAGATGGTTTTGATTTAGTAGAACGCAATGTAGTTACTATGTCTACAAATGATCCTTATTGGTTCCTCAGCTTGTTCTACAAAACTGGTGCGAAAGCAAATGTTGGTGGCTACTCTAACCCTCAAGTAGATGCGTTAATCGACCAATTGTCTGTAACATTTGATCAAAACGAACGCTCTAATATTGCTAAACAAGCACAACAAATCTTAGTTGATGACGTAGCAGATATTTATTTGTTGTATCCAAGTGCAACGGTTGTATCTACTACAAAAGTTAAAAATGTACCAGTACATCCAATCGATTACTACTTATTAACAAAGGATTCTACTATTGAATAAATCTGATTGTATCGTATTTGATAAGGTTACAATTTCATATGGTGCGGAGCAAGCGGTGCGCGATGTATCCTTCTCCGTGCCCAATGGTGAGGTCTTTGCCATCGTTGGTGAAAGCGGCTCTGGTAAATCTACGTTAGTTCGTGCCGCCTTTGGCATGTTGAAACAAGCTAACATTAGCGGCCAAATTTTGCTAAACGGAACCGATATTTCTACATTGAGTGATGGTGATTGGCGACAATTGCGGGGTACAAAGATTTCCATGATCTTTCAAAATCCCAGCGCCTATCTAAACCCAAATCGAACCGTAGAAAATCACTTCAAAGATTTATTCCGTGCCCATGGTGAAAGCTATGATGTAAGCCGCGTTATGGATATGCTTAATCTCGTTCACTTAACCGACGGAGAGCGTATCTTGCAGTCCTATCCGTTTCAGTTGAGCGGTGGTATGCAACAACGGTTAGCAATAGCCTTAAGCCTCATCTTGAAGCCGAGTATCGTATTTGCCGACGAACCGACTAGTGCTTTAGATATGCTTGTGCAAGCCTCTGTATTGGACCTTATGAAAGAGGTAACACAGGCTCTTGGGGCAACGGTGATTATTGTAACCCATAATATCAAGGCGGCTGCTCGCATTGCCAATAGTATTGGGGTTATGAATAAGGGACAACTCGTTGAAGTGGGATCCACCGAAGAGGTCATGGCGCATCCGAAGAATGAGTATACTCGCGTCTTGTTAGATTCCGTAATGAAAGTGGTGTAGTATGATTCAACTCGAGAATATATGTAAACAATATACGAACCACAATCATACGGTCCGCGCCGTTGATAACGTATCCTTTTCCGTGGCTCCCAATGAACGAGTAGGTATTGCA
>CAKQBP010000228.1 GCA_934216375.1 uncultured Veillonella sp. | reverse complement strand
TAAGGATAATAGTGCCATCCTCTACACAAGGTAACAACACATCTTGTTGGCTTTTATTAAAACGATGAATTTCATCAAGGAATAGAATTGTGCGTTGCTGTAAAGAACGAACCCGTTTTCGCGCGTCTTCAATGATAGTACGCAACTCACCAATACCGGCGTTAGTAGCATTCAGGTTTACAAAATGGCTATTACTCACCTTAGCTATAATGCCAGCTAATGTAGTCTTACCCGTTCCACAAGGACCATAAAAAAGCATAGATGGTATTGTATCCTTCTCTACCATAGCTCTCAAGAAAGTCCCCTTACCTACGGCCTTCTCTTGACCATATAAATGATCTAGTTTAGTAGGACGCATTCGTACAGGAAGCGGCTCGTATGTATTTGTAGGTGTCATATCAAATAAACTATCCATTCTATCACCTCAATTCGCACTCAGTTTAACTGTCGTATTTTCATATCTATAACTATTCAATCCAAAAAAATTACTGTCCCGTCATAAAAGCCTAATAACATCAGTAACTCGATAACACTGATAATATTAGCAAGACATTTATAACGTTTATGACATTTAGGACTCTTAAGATTTTAAAAAGTTTAAATTCTTACCAAAGATATATTTATAGTATATGATATTTCAGTCTATTTTTACACGCAAAAAAGCCCCACCATGCCGTAATGTACCGCGTTTTGATCCTGCAAGGGCAGGTGGGTGTCCTCCTCATCCTGCAGTTGTCCCGTAAGGGCGTAACGTTCAGACGAGAGTTCAGACTCCCAAAGTAAATGTGTTGGCTCAAAACTGCGATATCACACGCACATGGCAGGGATATCTTATACTTAAATAGTATCAGAAAGATTAGCAATTAACAAGTCTTGACATTTCGATTTTAATCAATTCTTGCCTATGTTTTTACACTAAAGATTGCTCTTGTTCTTCTTCTACATCTGGTTTAATATGCAACTCTTTTAATTGTTTTGGTTCTACTTCAGATGGAGCTTGGCTCATGATATCAGAAGCAGATTGAGTTTTAGGGAATGCGATTACGTCGCGGATAGATTGACGTTTTGCCATCAACATAACAAGACGATCTAAGCCAAATGCACAACCTGCATGAGGAGGTGCACCATATTGGAATGCATCAAGCATGAAGCCGAATTTGGATCTTGCTTCTTCAATGGACAAACCAATTGCTTTGAATACTTTCTCTTGTACGTCAGCTTGGTAGATACGCAAGGAACCGCCACCGATTTCTACGCCATTCAATACCATATCGTAAGCAATCGCTTTTACACTGCCAGGATCGGATTCTAATTTATCAAGATCCGCATGGCGTGGCATTGTGAACGGATGGTGCATTGCAACATAACGTTTTTCATCTTCGTTATATTCGAACATAGGGAAATCAGTTACCCATGTGAATGCCAATTTATCTTGGTCAATCATATTCATACGACGTGCCATTTCAAGGCGTAGTTCACCTAATGCACGTGCCACAGTTGCAGGTTTATCAGCAATCATCAATATAAGGTCGCCACCTTTAGCGCCCATTTTTTCACCGATATTGCGAATTGTGTCTTCACCTAAGAACTTCATGATTTGAGACTTGATGGAACCATCTTCGTTGAAGCAAGCCCATGCAAGGCCTTTAGCGCCGTAACGATTTACATATTCAACAAGGTCGTCAAGTTCACGGCGAGGAATGCCAGCATCACCAGGTACAACGATACCTTTAACTACACCGCCATTGTCGATAACAGAACGGAATACTTTGAATTCTGTATCTTTTACAAGATCAGTTACATCAGTAAAGGCCATATCAAAACGAAGATCTGGTTTATCAGAGCCGTATTTATCCATTGCTTCGTCCCATGTAATACGAGGCATAGGCAAAGAAATTTCTTTACCTAATGCAGTTTTAAATACATGAGCAATCATCTCTTCAAGCAATGCATAAATATCTTCTTCATCAACGAAGGACATTTCTAAGTCGAGTTGAGTGAACTCAGGTTGACGGTCTGCGCGCAAATCTTCATCGCGGAAGCAACGAACGATTTGGAAATATTTTTCATAACCAGCAACCATCAAGATTTGTTTGAAAATTTGTGGAGATTGTGGCAACGCATAGAATGTACCAGCATTTACACGAGACGGCACTAGATAGTCACGAGCGCCTTCTGGTGTAGATTTAGTAAGCATTGGCGTTTCAATTTCCAAGAAATCGCGGCTATCGAAGAAGTCGCGCATTGCTTTTGTTACCTTGTGACGCAAAATCAAGTTGCGTTGCATTTCAGGGCGGCGCAAGTCAAGGTAACGATATTACAAGCGAATATTTTCATCTACATCGATATCATCTTGGATATAGAAAGGAGGA
>CAKQBP010000227.1 GCA_934216375.1 uncultured Veillonella sp. | reverse complement strand
AAGTATTGTTCATTCTATGATACGTATGAAGGATGGTGCAATATTAGCGCAAATAGGTAATCCAGATATGCGCGAGCCCATTCAATATGCTTTGACGTATCCAAAACGTGAAGTTTTAAGTATGAATCATCTTGATTTTACTCAAGCTCTACAATTGGAGTTTTTACCTCCACGGTATGACGATTTTCCTGCACTTCGACTTGCGTATGAGGTGGGACGTGCTAGTGGATTTAAACCTGCTGTATTTAATGCAGCTAATGAAACGGCAGTATATGCCTTTTTAGAAGATAAAATCGCCTTTGGTGATATTTATAAAGTCGTTACTTCTGTTCTTGAATCTATGGGACCAGAAGATGATTTTACATTAGATAATTTATTATCCATCGATAGATGGGCCCGTGAAAAGGCAACATCGTTGATGTTATAGGAGAATATATGATTACGGCATTAGCCACAATATTTGTATTTGGTTTAATCGTGTTTATTCATGAATTAGGCCATTTTATTACAGCTAAGATGTCAGGTATGCAAGTTGATGAATTTGCTATAGGTTTTGGTCCAGCTATATTTAAAGTACAAAAAGGGGAAACTTTATATTCTATTCGTATAATTCCTCTTGGAGGATTTAATCGTATTGCTGGTATGACACCTGACGAGCCTCTTAATGAGCGCTCCTTTTATAATAAACCTGCGTGGAAAAAATTTATTGTTATTTCTGCAGGGGCTGTATTTAACTTTATATTAGCCATTGTACTTTTCTTTGGCCTCAATGTGACTGTAGGAAATCTTACTTATACAAATGAACCTGTAATTGGTAATATTATTGCTGGTAGTTCTGCCGAACAGGCTCATTTAGAAGCTAACGATAGAATTATTACGATTGATGGTAAAAAAATTAGTACTTGGGATGATATTCGTCCTAGCTTACAAGGCACAGCAAACCATGGTGTAACTGTTGTTGTAGAGCGTGAAGGACAAACTATAGAAACTACGGTAATACCTAAAATGGAACAAGATAGTCCTAAGATTGGCATCTATCCTAGCTTTACTCGTGAAACTTATAGTATTGGTGAATCTTTAGGCCTTGCTATTAGCCGGACGGGGCAAACTATTGTTGCTATGGTCAGTGGGATTTACGATATGATTCGTGGCACACAAGCAGCCGAATTATCTGGTCCAGTAGGTATTTCGCAAATGGCAGGTACTATTGCACAATCAGGTTTTGCACCATTATTAAGCTTTGCTGCTTTTCTTAGTATTAACTTAGGGGTTATTAATCTTTTACCATTACCTGTATTAGATGGTGGTCATTTGATTATTATCTTGGCGGAAGCTATAACAGGCCGTAGATTACCTGCTAAAGCCTTAATGTATATTCAAATGGTTGGAGTTGCCTTAATGGTAGCATTATTCTTATATGTAACAACGCAGGATATTTTCCGTTTACTATAAGACAGATGGGAGATTACAATGATTGTACGTAAACCAACAAATGGTATCTATGTAGGTACAGTTAAAATCGGCGATTATGCACCGGTAAGTATTCAATCTATGATTACTACGGATCCAGTACATACAGAGAAGGCAATTGCAGAAATTAATCATTTAGCAGAGGCTGGTTGTGAACTGGTTCGTGTCGCCGTTCCTACAATGGCATCTGCAAAGGCTTTAAAGGCTGTTAGAGCGGGCATTTCAATTCCTTTGATCGCCGATATTCACTTTGATTATAGATTAGCTTTAGAAGCTATTGAAAATAATGTTGATGGATTGCGCATTAATCCAGGAAATATTGGTGGTGAAGATAAGGTTTTAGCCGTTATTGAAAAGGCAAAACCTAAACAAATCCCAATTCGCATTGGTGTTAATGCAGGCTCTTTACCAAAGCATATTCTCGATGCTCATGGAGGACATCCTACAGCGGATGGTATGGTTGAAACAGCTTTAGAACACGTAAGAATTTTAGAAAAACTCGATTATCGTCAAATGAAATTATCCATTAAAGCAACGGAAGTACCTCTAATGGTGGAAGCATATCGTAAGTTATCTGATAAGATTCCTTATCCGTTACATTTAGGTGTTACAGAAGCTGGTACTATTAAACAAGGCACTATTAAATCTGCTATGGGTATTGGTGCTTTACTTCTCGATGGTATTGGTGATACCTTACGAGTATCTTTAACGGGTGATCCAATTCATGAAATTGAAGTAGGCCGAAGTATTTTAAGTAGTTTAGGGTTAAGAAACTTTGGGGCCACTATGAT
The DNA here is from genome assembly GCA_934216375.1 of uncultured Veillonella sp. Taxonomy (GTDB): domain Bacteria; phylum Bacillota; class Negativicutes; order Veillonellales; family Veillonellaceae; genus Veillonella. The sequence continues at coordinate 146 of CAKQBP010000227.1, read as the reverse complement.
ATCTTGTCCTACATGCGGTCGCTGCCAAGTAAACTTGTTTGATATGGCTGGTATTGTAGAAGAACGTCTAGCATCCATAAAAGCGCCTATTAAGGTTGCCGTTATGGGGTGTGTTGTAAATGGTCCAGGGGAAGCGCGTGAGGCCG
>CAKQBP010000226.1 GCA_934216375.1 uncultured Veillonella sp. | reverse complement strand
AAGAATTAGGCTCTACACCAGAAGAATCCATCTACGTAGGTGACTCTGAAGTTGACGTAGCTACTGCAGAAAACTCCGGTCTACTTTGCATTGGTGTTACATGGGGCTTTAGAGAAGAATCTCTCCATCAAGAACTAGGTGTAACATATATTGCACGCAAAGCAGAAGATATTGTAAGCATTGTTGGAAACTTAAATAAATAATAATTTCCTTTAGGTAAAAGCATATTATAATAGTTTGAAAACTATATAAACTCTTGCACAGCAAAAGAGGTTCCTGATGGTCGCAAGTTGACTCATAGGAACCTCTTTTTAATTTACTTTTACTATACCCGTTCAGCTAAATATTACAGACTGACTAAATACATTAGGATAAACAAATATGGGAATCTGATCAAATACACCTTATTTATAACTAAACTGCGCATCCATAATCATTTTGCGCAACTGCTCAATGCGAACACCATTTGGTAGCTGGTTTCTATAAAACTGCGACTTATAATAGTAACGAGTATCTTCATAATCAGTAACAAGTACCATATCCGTCCTATTATGTAATGGCCAGCCATACATAAAATCGGCTAGTAAACTGCGCACACCATCATTATCGACCTCTATTACATCATACTTAATAGGCAATACCATCTTTACCGTAGGTTCAGGAACCGTTCTATCTTTAACAATTTTTTCAATCTCTTTATCTAAAGAGATACTTGTATTATCAATAGATCTAGCCTTCACATGCATGAAGACACCATCAGAGGTTCTAAAGGCTCTGCCATCTATATCTTTAGTTTCCCCTTTAGTCTCTACAGCATCCTTCAATACACGAAATTGATACGGACCATAAAACTTAGTTACTGTAATAGCATCTAATTCTTCATCATATTGGCCATTATGTACATTCGTAACATGTATGATAGGTTTTATATCCACTGCTTGTGAAAGCATTGGTGCTACCAAACATAAACCTAAAGCCAATAGCATAATATAACGTTTCATATGAGTCTCCCTCTCCCTAAAAACTATTATCTTATTTGTATTGTAACATAATTTATCTGTCCTATAATAATAATTACAAAACGAAAAAGGTTCCTATTGGTCACCTAGGTGACTATTAGGAACCTCTAATCTATTTACTTTTATTATCAACAACACTATATTGAGTTTGAGGCCTCTAAATGGGTCCAGCCTTTGCTAATCTTCTAGAGATTGGCGGTGAGGAAACGCATGAAAAAAGGCCCGACTGTGAAGTCAGACCGTTTCTTCAACATTAAATTCTAGAAGCGAAGTCTGGCGACCAAACCATTTATGCCTCACTTTGATATAAATTATATCATATCTAAACAAGGAAAGGAATCCAAAGATTTCTTTCCTTGTTTTCTTTTATAAATCCTCATAGTGCATACGATAGTGACTTATATCACCGACAAGATGTCCTTTTAATTGCTATATTTGTAATATATTCCTACTGGGCTGACGGATACGTAGAATTAACTACATGCACAGTAGCACACATCGTGTGATAGCCGACCGTCTGGGCAAGCTTTTGTTCAGATGGTCTTTTTTATTGCCTTCCCGTAACAAATGCTTCTTTATCTATATCTGAATATCTCACCTATATGAAAGGAGTTTTCTTATGAGAAATCGTTGGTTTATTGCATTAGCAGCCATTGGTCTGCACATATCCATTGGTAGCGTATATGCGTGGAGTGTACTCACACGTCCTATTATGGCAGATATGGGTTTTACTTTATCGCAAACAACATGGACATTCTCATTAGCCATTTTAATGCTCGGACTATCTGCGGGCTTTCTTGGATCCTTTGCAGAAAAAATTGGTCCTAAGAAAAGTGGACTTCTCGCTATGTTATTCTGGATAACCGGATTATTGGGTACGGCCTATGCACTTAGCATACACAATCTTACCTTACTCTATCTCTTCTACGGCATCATCGGTGGCATTGGACTAGGCATTGGTTATATAACACCAGTTTCTACGCTCGTGAAATACTTTCCAAATCGCCCAGGATTTGCTACTGGTTTAGCTATTATGGGTTTTGGGTTTGCTTCTCTCATTGCAGGGCCTCTTATGCAATACCTTGTAGCTCAGGTTGGATTGGTGGATACTTTTATTATCCTCGGTGTAATCTATCTCGTAATTATGGGCGCCTCTTCGCTCTATTTGAAAGCACCTCAACCAAAACACCCAACTCGAACTACGAAAGATAAATCCGCCATGTACGTTCATACCCATGGTATGCTAGCCAATGATGCCATGAAAACTTGGCAATTCGGTGCTCTTTGGTGGGTATTCTTTATTAATATTACCTGTGGTATAGGCCTCCTATCCTTAGCGTCCCCTATGGCGCAAGAAGCCATTGGTATGACACCTACCGCAGCTGCATCACTGGTTGGTATCATCGGTATCTTCA
>CAKQBP010000225.1 GCA_934216375.1 uncultured Veillonella sp. | reverse complement strand
GGCATTCAATAAACTATATTAATATATTATAACACATTTATTATTTTTCATGAGTGAAATCTTTATGAGTTTTCTAGTGAAAACAACATGTTACACTTCGTCAGACAAAGCACTTGTTACAATCTCTTCACCAGCAGTTAACAATGCGATAAGACCTTTGTCCCCTTTATAGCTTTCACCATAAATTTTATATAAATCTTCAGTACCAGATGGACGTGCTACAAACCAGCCTGTTTCCGTTTCCACACGAACACCATCGATAGGCATATCTTTATACAGAGAAGTAGTGCGAACATTAGTAATCGCATTACCATCTACTTCGGTAGCCGTAATGGAGCTTGCATTTAATTGTTTCAACTTAGCCTTGGCCTCCTTTGTACAAGCCGCATCAATACGACCAAATCGAGGATCGCCACACCCTACAACAAGATTATTATAGAGTCGGTCAACAGTAGCCCCCATAACGGCATACATTTCCATCGCAAGGAGAGCCATTACCATGCCATCTTTATCTGTGGTCCATACTGTACCATCTTTTTTGAGGAAGGATGCCCCAGCAGATTCTTCGCCTCCAATGCCAATTTCCCCATCGAATAATAGAGAGCTAAAGTATTTAAAGCCTACCGGAACTTCATACACAGGAATTTCTTTAACGGATGCCCACTTATCAATCATGGTTGTACAAACAACCGTTTTGCCTACCCCTTTATCCTTCCAACCACGAGTTGTGAATAGATAATCGGCAGCGGCTACGAGGAATGCATTTGGTGAAGCAAGCCCTTCTGCACTAACAATACCATAACGATCGTAATCGGGATCGTTACCAACAGCCAAATCGTAATTACCTATTTGCTTAATAACATCGGCCATAGCGTATTCTGAAGAACAATCCATGCGGACCTTACCATCATGGTCATACGTCATAAAGCTAAAGGTTGGATCATATTCATCATTGATAATATCCATATTGAGATTATAGCGCTCTTTAATAGCTCGCCAATAACCTAGTCCACTACCACCAAGGGCATTAACGAGAACCTTAGGTTTTGCACTTTGTATTGCCTCCATATTAATGATAGAAGACAGTTCTTCAACATACAGGCCTTTATAGTCATACGGAACTTGTTGATCAGGTTCAATATTGTCGATGCTAATACGTTTAAACCCTTCTAGTTCACAATATGCACGAACATATTCATTAGCTCGAGTTTCAATCCATTTTGTAACAAGAGTATCCGCCGGACCACCATTAGTAGCGTTATACTTGATACCACCATTATCTGGAGGATTATGAGATGGCGTAATCACGATACCATCCGCCTTATCATCGTGGCTTTCATTATAACGAATAATGGCACGAGATATAGATGGTGTCGGCACGAAATCCATATCGGAATCAACCATTGCCGTTACACCATTACCAGCAAGAACCTCAAGCACTGTCACAAGGGCTGGCTGAGATAAAGCATGTGTATCTTGACCGACAAAAATCGGACCTGTAGCGCCGAATTGGCCACGGCCATCACAAATAGCCTGTGTAATAGCGGCCACATGTAAATCTGTAAAAGTACCATTTAAAGATGTACCGCGATGGCCAGATGTACCAAAGGATACGAGTTGTGTCGGATCTGTAATATCCGGAGCATTATCAAAATAGGCATCCACAAGGGTTTGCACATCGATAATATCTTGTTCTTGTACAGGCGTACCTGCTAATTTGTGAGTCATAGAAACCTCTAATCTTATCTTGAGGGCAAGCCCTCTCATTTTACAACCTTGATATTCGATCAATTACATTAAATTATTTTCAAAATGTATGTATCATTCATAAAATATTATATTTACACATAATTAATATAAGATGACAACAGCCAGAGATTTTATCATAATTCTTTATTTTTATCTGTTACAACTATTTTCATCTATTACAACATTATTGTTCGCTTCGGTAGTTATATCTTGTGATTTTAGCTGATTAGATATTTCCGCAGGAACAATAGGTTGAGTAAAACCTTGACCGATAACCTCTTGAGCATCAGTAATCAAAATAAACACATTTGGGTCCGCTTCTTGAATAACCTCTTTCAATTTATTTACCTGCAGCAAGTTAACTGCAACCATCACAATCTGCTTAGGCGTCCGAGTATAAGCGCCAATGCCATTGATAATAGTAGCGCCACGACCGACTTTATTAATGATACATTCACATACTTCATCAGTCCGATAGGTAATAATAAAAGCAACTTTGCGTTGATTAAAACCAATTACCACCTTATTTGTAATAATAGTATATACATACACACTGATAAGAGTTACGGCTACCGCTTCAAGTCCAACAACGCCGACAGCAACTAAGAGGATAGCACAGTTGATGGCACTATTAATAGATCCCATTTGAAGGCCATAATATTTGCGAACGATAAGTGCAATTGGATCAAGGCCACCTGTATTACCA
>CAKQBP010000224.1 GCA_934216375.1 uncultured Veillonella sp. | reverse complement strand
ACGACCTGGCTCGTCATAAATCAGAGTGCCCTCTTTCACATATGATAGTAAAGTACTATCTGCATCACTTTTACCAAGAAAGAAAGGCGTCACCGTATAGGATTCGATTTGTTCAATAGAACGTTGATTCTCAACAGAGAAGAAACGCAATGTATCGATTTCATCACCAAAAAACTCAATGCGAATCGGATGATCACTATTTACAGGATAAATATCCAAAATATCTCCACGCACGGCAAAATGACCACGTTGTTCCACCTGGTCTACGCGTTCATATCCAATTGTTACGAGCTGTTCAAGGGCTGTATCACGTTCAATCGCATCATTCAAAGCAAAATGCAATGATTGGCCCTTTAAATAGTGAGGAGATACGACATATTGTGTAACCTCTTCAGCATTGGCAATGACTACTGCTGGCTCTTGCCACGCCAACAGTGCTAATGCTCGCATCTGCGCACCTTGGTCTTCAAGACTGCGAGCCACAGTCGTAAAGTCTACATGATCTGTTGTAGGAAATGATAAGACTGGTACATTAGGCATGAAAAAAGCTAAGTCCCGTTCCCACATCTCCTTATGATCCTTATCATGAACTACGATGACTACAGGTTTTGTAAGACCTGCAGAAAAAGATTGACTTAAGAGGAAACTCTTTTGAGATCCGCTAAGACCATATATGACTGACTTCCCCTTTCGCTGAAATGCGTTTAGCCCATCCACAAAGGATGGGTTCTGTGAAAGCAGTTTTGTTAATGTATTATCCATACTGCACCATATAATATTACTATGATTGTATTAATTAAATAGTTCTAACTCATTTATTATAACATATAACGTAGTAGTTAAATCTGTACCTATCTTGCTATCAAATTGTATGTGTTTATCGATATAAATATCCACGTTAATACTTAATTTAGGCAAAAAAAATACACCTCTAAAGGTGCAATAAAGTTGGTGCGGGAGAAGGGACTTGAACCCCCACGCCGTAAGGCGCCAGATCCTAAGTCTGGTGCGTCTGCCAATTCCGCCACTCCCGCGTCTCAACTGAAATAATAATATCATGTATGGAATTCATCGTCAATCATTTTTTTATAAATGACATAAAATTCATACATCGAAAAATATATTCCAAGGAAAATAACTATCTAAACCTTACAATTTACGTAAACCTAAAACAAATTCTAAATCTAAAAACTCTTAACTCTACAATTGTATATATATTAACGCTTAACGCCTTATCTAAACCTTAACTCTACAGGTCTCAATCTAAAAGTTCTTACTGATAATTAATATTTGCAAAATAAAAAGAGACTGACCCAGAATCCGAACTACTAGAACCCTGGGTCAGCCTCTTTTTTAGGATGATGATGAATAAATGCATGCCCTACATTTACCATAAAATATATTAACAGTCATAACATATGTCATGCTGGTAATACCAAAAAGGTAATCCACCATGACCATAGCACGACATTTAGGTCGTATAGAACTAAAATCTAAATCAACTATAATACAATTTAGATTCAATAGAACTAAAAAATCCTTTTTACGGGTACGTAAAAAGGAGCTATTAACTTCTCCTCCCTATCTCTCGTAGGTCAAATGGTGAATGTTGAATAGGCAGTTCTCCTGACTCGGCGTCATCGCTCATCTAGCCTTCCCAGTTTCCCAGTGACTTAATTTAGACTCGCTCGACCATACAGTGGCGGGACCGTGCTGGCATTTAACCAGCTTCTCTATTATGCTTTTCAGCACCTATTCCCAAATATGATGTTTTCTATGCTTTTATTCTAACAGTCTAAATTCATTTCGTCAATACGGCAAAAGCATATTTATTAATAAAAAAAAGCTATATAGTTCTGCCGTATTGTTATAACAGAAATTAATAATTCAACTAGCTAGAAAACAAACTTATCCCACACGATTTCTAAACAACCACCCCGCCATTGACATAGTAACAATAGTTAATATAATCATAGGAATAAGGTTAAACCAAATATCCGTCAATCCTGCACCTTCTAGATAAATCCTGCGCATTGCATCAACAGAAAAACGCATAGGATTTCCATATGTAAGATATTGCAATATTTTCGGCATATTATGTACAGGTGTGATTAATCCGGACAATAAGGCTAGTGGAAAAAGAAAGACAAAAACATATACGAGAACTTGCTGCATATTTTTTGCAATAGCCGAAATAGATAACCCCAATCCAATGCTACTACTTATAAACGTAAACAACACGGCATACACAAGAAATATGTTGCCCCGAAATGGAACTTTAAACCAAAACATGGCTATTAATAACAATACAGTACTTTGAAACAGTCCTATTATCATAGGGGGTATAGACTTTGCAATCAAAATTTGCATAGATGATACGGGCGTCACCAATAATTGATCAAAGGTCCCCTGCTCTCGTTCTCTCGCCACAGATAAGCCCCCCAACATGATAACTTGTGTCATAC
>CAKQBP010000223.1 GCA_934216375.1 uncultured Veillonella sp. | reverse complement strand
TTTTAGTACTATAGGCCTTTATCGTATTTACCATATTATCTTCTAAATCCGCCGCATCCTCTAGTATTAGAGTTTGGACCGCAATAATTTTGGTTGTTATTGGTGCCTGGTGCATAGTTAGTATTGTTCGTATTGTTATCGGAGTTGTATTGTGTGTTAGTGTTGCAATTGTACTGAGAGTTATTGCATACATAATCGTAAGCAAATCCAGTAGATACAACAGCGGTTACGGCTAAAGCAGTCATGATGAGTATACGTTTTGTAAATTTCATAGTAATTACCTCCTTGTTCCTATATTTATATTATACTACTATGAGTCAAATAAAATATGATATTCTATATATATAATATTGGGGAGACATTATGTGAAAGGATGAGAGTTTATGATGAAACGTGCGTTAATGGCTGCACTATGTTTTAGTTTTGTGACATTAGGTAGCCAAGCAATTGATATTAATATACCAGGTGCGGATCCTACAATATCGAAGGATGCATATCAGAATTATCGTAAGACTGGTAATGAAGTCCAAAAGACTGAAAATATTATAGCTAATCAGATACGAGATGAATATGCTAATAATATGTCTAAAAAATGGACACTAGATGAGTTGCTATACTTTACAAAAGAATTGTATCATTCTACAAAACAGTCTTCTTCTGTTTTTATTCTTAAGGATAATGGGGCAAATATCAAATTTACTTTGCCAGAGAGTAGCCAGTTCGGTAAAACTATAAAAGGGGATCCATTAACTACAGATATTAAAAAAGGGAATTTTCGTTTAATTGAGGGCAACCTACATTATACTATTCGTAAGAGTGGTGAAATCCAAGCTAAGGAAAATTCGTTCTCGTATCCTACTGTTAGAAATGCTACATGGGAGATTGGGCAGACTAAAAGTGGAGCTTTAGAAGGGGCTATTAACTTTGGTGTGAAATCTGATTCTTCGCTGTCTTATTATATTAGTTATGATTTGATTAAGAAAAAGGAACTAGAACTATTAAAGACACATGATCAGGAGTACGTGTATAAAGAGCTAATGTCACCATTAGTTAATTATGTACTACCTTCAATTGAACAAGCAAAACAAATACTTTCAAAAACAAAACCAATAACTATTAATGGATTCACGTTCCAAACGTTAAAATCAAGTGATTTAGTGTATCATGGCCCTGATAATGATGCAATTTATATCTATGATGGTAAAAAATATCGTGAAGGTATCATGGTGAGAGAGTTAAAACCGGAAGAGTTGGCTAATCGTCATCAAATTAATTATAAATTGATACGATTCTTCATTATGTATAAGCCATATTCTGATTTTAAGCCAATTCAATACGCAACAGTTTGGAATGATGCTACTCCTGCTATGTATATGGAAGTTGAACGATCTGCATCTAGAATGTACATTCAATCACTATATGATGATAAATATTTATATACTCACTTTATAATGGCCGATTTAGAGTATAAAACACCATCAAAAGACTTACGCGATATAGTTCAATATGTAGACAATGCAAATGACAAAGATAAATACGCTAAAAGCCAAGCTGGAATGGGAGCTATGCCTAAAGGTATATATGAAAAATCATTTGGAAAATAAGGGAAATAGTCAATCTCATATATAATCTTGACTTGATTCCAAATTTAATTTATGAAAATATATATGTAAGCTTTACCACATATAAACACTATTACTCTAGTAAAGTGTTTATATGTGGCATTTTTTGTAGTAGAATAAAATTAATTACTATGAATAAATCATGAAAAATTAGGAGATATTATGGGTGCCGAATTAAATCAAAAATTATTTAGTGCTGCTGATAGTTTACGCGGTAAGATGAGTGCTGATCAATATAAAGATTATCTTTTAGGGCTAATTTTTTATAAATATTTATCTGATAAATTATTAGAGTCTACAGTTGTAAAAGCTTATAAATCCCTTGATGAATATAATACAGTAGCAAAGCAAACAGAACTGTATAAATCTTATATTTTAAATGATAAAAGCAAAGCGTTTTTTATTGCGACTATGTCAGATACGTTAGGGTATCATATAGAACCACAATATCTTTTTAGTGAGCTTGCTAATTCTGTTAAGGATAACTCTTTTGAATTGGTTCATTTGAGAAATGCTTTTGTACGATTGGAAACGGCATACAAACAGTTCGAAGGTCTATTTGATGATATTGATTTAGATTCAAAACAACTTGGTGTAGATGCAAATCAACGAAATATTACCATTAGTGAAGTTATTAAAAAACTAGATGAAGTTGATGTGTTAGGTCATGATGGTGATGTGATTGGTGATGCATATGAATATCTGATTGGTGAATTTGCTGCTGGCTCAGGTAAAAAAGCAGGTGAGTTTTACACCCCCCAACAAGTATCTAATATGATGGCTCAAATTGTAACAATTGGACAAGAGGATACACCATCGTTTACTGTATTCGACCCTACAATGG
>CAKQBP010000222.1 GCA_934216375.1 uncultured Veillonella sp. | reverse complement strand
ATAGTGCAGTTAATGCTGGTATTATTGATGGTCATCGTAGGGGTATTATTACCAGTACCTCTTTAATGGCAGGAGGAGAAGCTTTTACAGAAGCCGTAAGTATGGCAAAACAAAACCCTAAGTTGGGCATTGGTATTCATATTACCTTGGTGGGTGGGGTGAAACCAGTATGTGATTCATCAGAAGTTTCATCACTTCTCACACCAGAAGGTGTATTTCCAGAGAACTATGTAGAATTTATTAAACGTATTTACTCTGGCAAGATCAATTATAGTGAATTACGTAAAGAGATTCATGCACAAATAGCTCAAATAATGGATACCGGCTTAAGGGTAACTCATATTGATGGACATCAACATATGTATGTGTTACCAACGGTATTGCCAATTGTGATTGAACAGGCAAAATCCTTTGGTATACATGCTATACGTATACCCGATGAGTCTACTGGTTTTATGAATTATATGTATTCCCCAATTCGATTTCTTGGTAAAGTTAGTTTATCAACGGTTGCGGCTAATGCGCGACCAATCATACGAAATAATTGTATGACTACAACCCAATATTTTTGGGGCATGGTAAATGGAGGTCATATAAATCAGAAATCTCTAATGGGTATCCTAAAAGCGGTAAATAAACATTCTGGTACCCATGAATTGATGGTTCACCCAGGTAGTAATAGTAGTACTCTTAGTAAGCTTTATAATTGGGGTTATCATTGGGAAGATGAGTTGCATGCACTCTGTTCCAGTCTTACGCGATTATATATAAGTCAACATGATATAGAGCTCATTAATTATGGAGACTTGGTATGAGTAAAATGATGAAGAGAGGCATCTTTATGTTTCTCTTGTTATTGGCTGTATCAATTGGTATTATTTACTATACTATTGATTTAGATGCATTGAAAGCCATATCATCTTTTAATAGTATTTCCTTATTATTAGCTTTAGTTGCTTTAGTAGCAGGTATGTATTTTGATGGATTACGACTTCAAAGACTCGTAAAAATTGGTGGTTACAAGTTATCGATACGAGCAGTGCTACGAGTTATTTTTAGTAATTATTTTATGGCTATGTTGACACCTGGAGCTAGCGGGGGTGCTGTTGCGCAAGTACTGGTGTTGAGAAGTTATGGCGTACCTATATCTAAAGGTACACCGATTGTATTAATACGTACCTTATTTTCCATTATATTTTTGGTCATTATGCTGCCATTAGTATTCTTACGAGATGCTATTGAAATTCCATATATCTCTCGTGATATGCTTTTGATTTTTGCCGTGCTTGCTGTTATAGCGACCTTAGTGACAACTTATATATTACAGACTAAGTATATGCGTCAATTTGTCTATAATCTAGCACAACGATTTAAAGCACATAACACTAAAGATTGGCTTTCTAAATTAGAAACACTAAATCAAGGTCTTGGTTTACTTTATAAACAACCTGTCCAATCTTTAATAGTTTTTATTGAATCTGGTTTGAGTTTATTATGCTTATATTGTATTGCACCCGCCTTAATGTATGCTTTCACATCAGATATTCCTATTATCGATATTTTAGATCGCATGATTTTATTAAATCTTATTTTGTATTTTGCACCAACACCAGGGGGAACAGGCATTGCAGAAGGTCTATTTGTAGTATTATTTAGTGCCTTTGTACCTAATGGAACAGTGGGTATCATCGCTGTAGGATGGCGTGTTGTGGCTGAGTATATGCCATTCTTCATCGGTATGTATGCAGTATTAACATTATATGGACGACAATTCGTTGCCCAAGAAACTTCAAGAGAACAATAAGGGAGTGTGCTCTATGTCTAAACCAAAAAAAGATAAATTTTATCTGGTTCAAGAAGATATTTTACCAGAAGCTATAAAAAAGACGATAAAAGTAAAAGAAATTCTAAAACTAGGTGAAGTTAAAACAATTAACGAAGCAGTTGAAAAAATGGATTTAAGTCGATCTGCGTATTATAAATATAAGGATTATGTTTTTCCATTTTTTGAAATTGCTCAAGGGAAAATTGTTAGTATTTATGTTTCTATGTCAAATGAATCTGGTATGTTATCAAGCGTTTTGAAAGCCATTGCTGAACGTAACGGTAGTATTTTAACGATTAATCAAGATATTCCATTACAAGGCATTGCGAATAGTAGCATTTCTTTTGAAACCAAGGATTTACAAGGTTCATTAGAAGATTTATTGCTAGATATTCGCTCTATGAAGGGTATTATAAAGGTAGAGATTTTAGGCCAAGCATAGGCTAATTAAGAGAGTAGGACGATTATGACCACTATAAAAATTGCTTTATTAGGTTTTGGTACTGTTGCACAAGGTACTTTTAACTTATTGCAAGACAATGCTGAATTAATTAAAAATCGTACAGGTGTCAATGTTGAAATTTCAAAAATTTATGTACGAAATCCAGAAAAATATAGTCATATTACATTACCAGAAACAGCT